>JANNNF010000472.1:0-5548 GCA_031398405.1 Rhodobacterales bacterium
TCGATGATGATATGCTGTGCCATCAGCCATTTCACGGTGGCCTGTGCAACGGTCAGGCGAAGGGTGTCGGTCTGGGCCATTGGAACACCTTTGATTTTGGCGCTGCCGAAAGAAATCTTGTTGCAGCGCCATTCGAAGCAGCATAGAAATTTTGCAACCGGTTGCAATGATAATTTTCAACCAACCAAAGGACAAGGCTCAGATGGCAGAGATCGGCATCGGATTGGTCGGCGGCGGATACATGGGCAAGGCCCATGCAGTGGCCTTTTCAGCGGTGGGCGCAGTTTTCAACACTGCGCTGCGGCCCCGACTTGAGATGATCGCCGCAACCTCGCCCGCATCTGCGGAACGCTACCGCGCGGCTTATGGTTTTGCGCGGGCGGCGAGAAATTGGCAAGATCTGGTCGCTGACCCCAAGGTGGAGGCTGTCATCATTGCCAGCCCGCAATCCACCCACCGCGAGATTGCCGAGGCGGCCTTGGCGCTTGGCAAGCCGTTGTTTTGCGAAAAGCCGCTGGGAGCCTCATTGGCCGAAGCTGAGGCAATGGTGACTGCGGCTGCTTCCGCAGGTGTCGCCAATATGGTCGGCTTTAACTATGTTCGTACGCCGGCCACCCAGTTCGCCCGCCGCCTGATCGCCGAAGGGGCGATCGGCGAGGTAACATGGTTTCGCGGCGAACATACCGAAGATTTTCTTGCAGACCCCGCCCTGCCCTCAACCTGGCGAACAAAAGGCGCGGGCAACGGAACCTTGGGCGATCTGGCCCCGCATATGGTCAACTGCGCGCTGGCGCTTGTGGGGCCAATCACCGAGCTTTCAGCCATGGTCGAAACCGTTCACGCCACCCGCCCCGG
Source organism: Rhodobacterales bacterium (assembly GCA_031398405.1). Lineage (GTDB taxonomy): Bacteria > Pseudomonadota > Alphaproteobacteria > Rhodobacterales > Rhodobacteraceae > JANNNF01. Next base: position 856 of record JANNNF010000472.1, read on the forward strand.
TCCGCATGGACCCGAGGCTGTGACCAATGACGACCATGCCCAGATCATGTGCCGCTTCGCCGCCGGGCCAATGGGGCATTTGTATTTCAGCCGCATCGCGACAGGCCGCAAGATGGGCTATGCCTATGAAGTGCATGGGTCCAAGGGCGCGATCCGCTTTGATGGCGAAGACCAGAATGCGATCTGGCTTTACAAGATGGATGGCCCCGAGGCTGAACGAGGTTTCAGGAAAATCCTGACCGGGCCTTCGCATCCCGACTATTTGCCGTTTTGCCAAGGCCCCGGCCATGGCACGGGGTATCAGGATCAGATCATCATCGAAGCTCGCGATTTTCTGGCCGCGATCCACACTGGCCAGCCGGTCTGGCCCACTTTTTCTGATGGTCTTGCCGTCTGGCAAGTCATCGATGCCGCCGCTCGATCCGGTGCCAAGAACGGCATCTGGACACCAATTTCCAACTAGGGAAGACTGACCATCATGAGCATCCGCATTGCCAATGCCCCTTGTTCTTGGGGCGTCGAGTTCGCCTCCGATCCGCGCAACCCCACGTGGCAAACCGTGTTGGCCGAATGTGCCGGAGCGGGCTACAAAGGGATCGAACTTGGCCCCGTGGGCTTTATGCCCGAAGACCCCGCCCTTTTGGCCGAAGGCCTGGCGCAGCATGACCTGACTCTGATCGGCGGTGTGGTGTTTCGCCCTTATCACGACCCAAATGCTTGGGATGACGTGCTGGATGCCACCCACCGCACCGCCCGTGCCCTGCAAGCCCATGGCGCGCAGCAGATGGTGCTGATCGACAGCATCTCGCCGCGCCGGGCGCCCACCGCAGGCCGGGCGAGTGAGGCCGAGCAGATGGACCGCGCCGAATGGTCTGCTTTCCGCGACCGTCTTGCAGCGTCTGCGCGCATCGGGACCGAGGAATATGGCCTGACCGTCAGCATCCACGCCCATGCCGCAGGGTTTATCGACTTTGAGCCAGAGTTGGAGCGTCTTTTGGACGAGGTGGACGAGCGGATCCTGAAAATCTGCTTTGATACCGGCCATCATTCTTATGCGGGTTTTGATCCCGTGGCCTTCATGCGCCGCCACATGGACCGCATCAGCTATATGCACTTCAAAGATATCGATCCGGACGTCAAAACCCGCGCTATCGCCAATCGCACCGGGTTTTATGACGCCTGTGGTCAGGGTATTTTCTGCAACCTTGGCACGGGTGACGTTGACTTTCCCGCCGTGCGCCAATTGCTCATCGACGCCAGTTTCAAAGGCTGGTGCACCGTTGAACAGGATTGCGACCCCACGCTGGATATCCGCCCAATAGACGACGCGCGGGCCAATCGCGAGTATCTTGAGTCCATCGGTTTCAATTAGGAGTGTGTGTGATGACAAAGCTGAAATGGGGCATGATTGGCGGTGGTGAAGGCAGCCAGATCGGCCCTGCGCATCGTTTGGGCGCGCTGGCTGATGGGCATTTTGAACTGACTGCGGGCGCCTTTGATCACCGCCCCGATGTGGGGCGCGACTATGCCATACGGCTAGGCGTGGCAGCAGACCGCGCCTATGGCGACTGGACAGAAATGCTGACGGCAGAACGCAACCGCCCCGACCGCGTAGACCTTGTAACCGTCGCCACCCCAAATTCGACGCACTTCGAAATCACCAAGGCTTTTCTGGAAGCTGGCGTTAATGTGCTTTGCGAAAAGCCGATGACGGTAACGGTCGAGGAAGGAGATGAAATCATTCGCATTGCCGCCAAGACCGGCAAGATTTGCGCTGTGAACTACTGCTACTCTGCCTATCCGATGATCCGCCAGGCCCGCGCGATGGTCCGCAACGGGGATATCGGCCGCGTCCGGCTGGTGGTGACGAATTTCAGCCATGGCCACCACGGCGATGCCACCGATGCTGACAATCCGCGCGTCCGCTGGCGCTATGATCCGGCAACGGCGGGGGTTTCGGGACAATTTGCCGATTGCGGCATCCACGCGCTGCACATGGCCAGCTTTATCTGCGACGATGAGGTGGAAAAGCTGTCCGCCGATTTCGCCTCGACTATTTCCAGCCGATTGTTGGAGGATGACGCAATGGTCAACTTCCGCATGTCCAAGGGCACGGTAGGGCGGCTTTGGACATCTTCGGTGGCCATTGGGCGGCAGCATGGGTTTGAGATTCAGGTCTTTGGCGAAACCGGCGGGTTCCGCTGGGCATCAGAACAGCCCAACCAGTTGATCTATACCCCTGTGGGCGGCCGCACGCAGATCATGGAAAAGGGCGAAAGTGGGCTGTACGACGACGCCAAACGCCTGAGCCGCGTCTCTATCGCGCACCCCGAGGGCTTTCCCTTGGCGGTAGCAAATATCTACTGCGATCTGGCCGATGCCATTCGCGGCACCCCCCGCGAAGGGTTGCCCACTGCAACGGCAGGGGCGCGGTCTATGGCAGCCGTCCACGCGGCGGTGGCTTCGGCCAAGGCCGGGGGCGCATGGGTGGACGCCCGTCCGCAAATGTTCCGTTAAGGGTTCAGGCGCGGGGCCGCAGGGTCCCGCGTTCGACCACCGAACACTCAAACAACCGCGCTCGGGGCGCAAGGCCTGTGTCCTTGACCGCCTCGACCACAAGCTCGATGCTGGCTTCGATGATCTCGGCAATCGGCTGGCGGATAGTGGTCAGGTTGATATTAGGCCAACGCGCCATTTCCATATCGTTCAGGCCGAGAACCCCCACATCTTGCGGCACACGCAGCCCCGCGTCAGCCAAGGCGCTTAAAGCCCCGATAGACAACACGTCATCGCCGCAAAAATAAGCTTCGGCCGGAGGGCCGATGGCCAACAGTCTTTGCATCTCGGCCCGACCCGCATCAAAAGAATATGCCCTGGCAAAACTGTTGGAAACCTGCACACCCTTGGCCAGAGCAGCACCTTCTGTGAATCCCGCCAGACGGTCTTGAGTTGAAGTGGCATCCTTTGGCCCGCCCAGAAAGGCAATCCGCCTATAGCCCCTGCCTGCAAACTCATGCGCGGCAAGTCGCCCACAGGCGCGATTGTCCACCCCCACCAGATTGACCCGCGGCGCGTCAGACCAACGGCCAAAGGAATGAACCACCGGGATATTGGCCGCGCGGAAGCTTTCGGAAAACTCGGGTGACAAGGTGGAACTAGCAAGAATGACGCCGTCCACACTATAGCGCCGCAGCATCTGCACCGCCGCAGCCTGATCCATCCCGCCCGACAGGTTCACCAACAAAGGACGCAGCCCCCGATCTTGCAAACCGCGGGTGAACTGATCGAATACCTCCAGAAAGGCAGGGTTGTGAAAGTTGTTGGAGACCAGCCCAATCAACTGCGTCCGCCCCGTGCTGAGACCGGACGCCAACGCGGACGGGCTATATCCCAGTTCACTGGCCGCCTCGGCAATAGCCGCTCGCGCTTTGGCGGACACTGACGCCCCCGGCGTATATGCTCGCGACACGGCTGAACGAGAGACGCCCGCCCGCAACGCAACCTCTCGTAAAGTCACTGCCATACTGCGTTTGTCTCTTTCTACAGCGTCTGATCAGCTCTTTGACCAAAGGGTGAGTATTTTTGACAGACAATTCACAACGTCGCAATGTAGGAGATCATCGTGCCACAGACTGGTCCCGACACCTGAGGAGTTGGGCAGACCTATTTCTACCGTCCCTCAATCGCACCTCACGCGCCGCAAACAAATGGCGTCTGCAGCACCGTGAAACGCAGCCATGAAAAATTTGCTCAAATGCAGCGCACCCTGTGCACCTGGGGGTCAGCCAACATGGCAACACCTGTTTGCCCGAACGTCCGTGGTATTTATATCTGCTTTCACAAGGTCAACAGACCCTGTACGTATTCAAATCTTTCAAGGTTTGGGATAAATCATGGCACAAAATGCCACCATTTACAAAGTTGAGCTTTCCGTCTCGGACATGGATCGCCACTACTATGAAACTCACAAACTGACCGTTGCGAAGCATCCCTCCGAGACGGATGAACGTTTGATGGTGCGCATCATCGCTTTTGCGCTGAACGCGCATGAGAACTTGGAAATGACCAAGGGAATTTCGACGGATGACGAGCCAGATATTTGGCAGAAAAGCCTGAGCGGCGAACTTGATGTGTGGGTTGCCCTCGGGCTTCCCAGCGAAAAGGTTATGCGACAGTCGTGCAGCAAGGCTGAAAAGGTGATTATTTATCCCTACGGTGGCAGGACTGCCGAGATGTGGTGGGACAAAATCAAAGGTAGCACCACTCGTTTCGACAATCTGCAAGTGCTGGGTTTTTCAGAGAAAGACACAGGCGCACTGGCAAAATTGGCCAGTCGCTCGATGAAGATGCAAGTCAACATTCAGGACGGCGATGTTATGGTCAGTGTCGGTGACAGCATCGTTTATGTTTCTCCGCTAAAATGGAAGAGCGTTGCATAGGACGGCAGCGTCCAACATACTCCGGCGTATCAGCTTCAGCCTGTTGGAAAATGTTGCCATTCATTTGCAGAAAAAGACTGGATGGGTACACTGCCCACATTGTGGCGTATGAAACCTGAAGATACCGGACGTCTCATCGCCAAGCCCAGATCGATAGTGCCCTCAACGGTGCCGCGCCGGTTGGCGAAGGTGTCGGCACCGTCCTCCATCACCTTTGATCAGTCACGACCGGTTGGGCAGGCTGTCACTGCCGC
>JANNNF010000012.1:0-1761 GCA_031398405.1 Rhodobacterales bacterium
GGATCAGCCGGAAGAGCGTGGTCTTGCCCGCACCGTTGCGGCCGACAAGGCCGACCTTGTGGCCAGTCGGAATCGTGGCCGTCGCGCCCTCGAACAGGGGGCGGCCTTCGACGTTATAGGTGATGTCTTCGATCTTCAGCATGGCCGCTGCCTGCCCGATGCCGGGCGGAAGGTCAATGCCGCAGGACCTTTTCAATGCGGGCAGGGCGTGTTAGCAGCCGCCCGTCCCATTCCGGCGCGATGCGCGCCAAAACCTCATGGAGAGCCACATGGCCACCGAACGCACCCTGTCGATCATCAAGCCCGATGCCACCAAGCGCAACCTGACCGGCAAGATCAATGCAAAGTTTGAGGAAGCCGGTCTGCGTATCGTGGCCCAAAAGCGCATCCATCTGTCGATGGCACAGGCTGGCGCGTTTTACGCCGAACATTCCGAGCGCGGGTTCTACGGTGAGCTGTGCGAGTTCATGGCGTCCGAGCCGGTTGTCGTGCAGGTTCTGGAAGGCGAAGGCGCCATTCTGAAAAACCGTGAAGTGATGGGCGCAACCAACCCGGCCAATGCGGCGGAAGGTACCATCCGCAAGGAGTTCGCCCTGTCAGTCGGCGAAAACTCGGTCCACGGGTCGGACAGCGAGACTTCGGCTGCACGCGAGATTTCGTTCTACTTCTCGGGACTTGAATTGGTCGGCTGATCCTTCAAGGTCTGATCCGGCAAAGGCCCGTGCAGCGATGCGCGGGCCTTTTTGTTTGGCGTGTTTATGCGATGATGAAAAAGTGTGCAGCGGTCAGCGATACAAAGGGCGTGACGGCGGCGATCTGTATTTTGTGCACCCCGCCAACCTCGTTGCCCCTGCCGCTGATGGCCGTTGTCCCCCAAAGGGCCAGGTCTTCAGACCACGGTGACGGCGGGATGTGGCGCGAATGGCCGGCCAGCAGGTTTTACACAGACAGTGGTCAACACGCTGTCAATTGAGGTTATGCGGGCAAGGGTCAGAAGAGTGTCCGCCCCCGCTGTCGGGCACAGTTTGAACCGCAATGCCGATCGGCTGATCCATAGTATTGGTAAGGCTGTCGAGGAAACGGACAAAGCCAACCAGCGAGATTGTGGCCTCTGACACCAGAACTGACCGCTATAACGCGACGCCGCCGATCAGAATGGGCTGGGTGTTCACCCCGCGCCCATCTACCATTGCCGCTTGCGGGTTGACGGACGTGCCGTTGACGATAAGCGGCATGGCACTATCGAAGGCGTCACTCTCGCCATTCGTGATTCCCAGCTGAGGGATGCCAAAGCTGTCTGACTGAATGTCCCTGTCGAATCCGATTGTGTGTTCAGATGTTGTGTTGGATCGGCATGACAATGTCCGTTCTTTAAAATCTGAACTTTGGGCTCAGAAAATCCCGGAAACATGGTAATTCGCTGTTTCAAATGGTACAGCCAAACCGCACTGTCCGCGTAATCTCGAACGTTGACCTGCAAGGGCACTATCGGTTGCGGGCGATCACACCAAGGATGTTCAGCGCCTTTTCCAGATCAGACAGCGGCTGGGATGCAGTGCTGACCCGGATCGTATCAAAGCGGGTGCGCAGGGCGGTTTTTTCTGTCCCTTTACAGTCGTTCCATGGCCGGCCTTGCAGCCCCATGACCAACGCGTAATAGCCGATGAAATGGGGTTGGGTGCCCGCCAGGATCAGCCGCCGATACGCCTCGTCTGCGCCAAGGCCGCGAACATCTGTGGCTGTGTGGATGCCTGCGCGCGC
>JANNNF010000019.1:0-1540 GCA_031398405.1 Rhodobacterales bacterium
GCCGGACGATTACCCGCAGTTTTACCAAGTCTTTCGCGAATCTCCGGATGCAACTGGCCAGAAATTCTGACGCCATAACAACTTCTTTCAATGCCCAGCGGAACGCGCGAACGTCAATCTTGATCTTTTCGACCGAACTGAAGGTTTCGGGCGAAAGTTTGCGTTCCAATGCGTCATCGCTTTCGCCGAGTTGTTGCAGCAGCGCAGGGCTGATGGTCAGGCGGTCGCAACCTGCCAGTGCCTCAATCTGTCCGGTGGAACGGAACGACGCCCCCATCACGACCGTTTTGATGCCATGCGCCTTGTAGTAGTTATAGATGTCACGGACAGACTGCACACCGGGATCTTCGTCGGGTGTAAACGTGCGGCCCAGAGATTTTCCATACCAATCGGTGATTCGGCCAACGAAAGGCGAAATCAGAAACACCCCTGCATCCGCACAAGCAATCGCCTGCGCTTTGCTGAAAACCAAGGTCAAATTGCAATCAATCCCGTCCATTTGCAGAGCTTCAGCCGCTCGGATGCCTTCCCATGTGGCAGCGAGTTTCACCAAGATACGCTCGCGGCCAATTCCCCGGTCTGCATATTGTTGGATCATTTCTTGCGCGCGGGCGATCGAGGACTGGGTGTCAAACGAAAGATCGGCATCCACTTCGGTTGACACGCGGCCTGGCACCAGCCCTGCCAGCGCTGCCCCAACCGAAACGGCCAACCGGTCCGCGATGCGTGCTTCACGATTGCCAGACTGTTTCGCGCCCCAAGCCACGGCATCGGTCATGGCTTCAGCAAAATCGGCAGATTCAAGCGCTTTCAAAACGATGGAAGGATTGGTGGTACAATCAACTGGTTTCAGCCGACGCACGGCCTCGATATCACCGGTGTCGGCAACCACGGTCGTCATTGTGCGCAGTTGGTCTAGTTTAGATGGCATTTGCGTCTGTCTCCCTCGCGCTTGATCAGTGTGTAAGCGAGACGTCGGCTGCCTCGCTGTAGACTGCGACCAAGTATGCACTTTTTGGACCGCTGTCACAGACCAGCTGTATTCCGATGATCAGGGTCAGACCATGGCGAATTCGTTTTTGTCTCAAATTCGGCTGGCTGTAGCCTGAATTACCTGTGTGCCTGTCAGCATGTCGTTCTGCGCGAAAAATTCAATCGCCCGCAGCCTGACGCCCTTTACATACATCCGTGAATGTTTGTCAGCGAGTGCGAAGCCACGGAGAGCCTGAGGCGCCGCAGTGGGTTTGACGGGTAAAAACGGCATCATGATCGCGGAATTCGCCCGTGACCGCATGGCAAGGCCGGTTCTTCGGAGTGACAAATCCGGAACCAGGAATGCCGCGCGCGCTGACAAGAAACGCGGCCTTTCAGAGCCACCCAATGCTGCCGTTGTTTACCCGTGCCGTCGTATGGTCTGTTTGCCTGGAACGTACCAGCAAAAAGGAGAGTTACAGGCCAGACTGGCGAACGCTGCGGGCCATCGCCTCGCCAATCTCGGCAGCGGCGGTGATACCTTGCACGAAGGGTCGGTCGTGCATCA
>JANNNF010000142.1:0-24510 GCA_031398405.1 Rhodobacterales bacterium
ACACGGGCATATAGGTGACAGCCGCAATCTGGAAACCGGCCAGAATGATCGGCTTGCGACCTATCCGGTCGGATTGCGCGCAAAATAACACCACGCCGCCGGTACCAAGGATCAGCGACCACGCCACCAGAACGTTGGCGGTAAAGCTGTCGACCTTGATCACGTTCTGGATAAAGAACAGCGCGTAGAACTGTCCCGAATACCAGACCACAGCTTGCCCAGCGGTCAGACCGAACAGGGCGATCAGGGCGATCTTGCCGTTTTTCCAGTTACCGAACGCTTCGGTCAAAGGTGCCTTGGACGCAGCGCCTTCGTTTTTCATTTTCTGGAAAGCGGGCGATTCGTTCATCTGCAAGCGGATGTAGAGCGAGATCAGCAGCAAGAAGATCGAGCCGAGAAAGGGGATGCGCCAGCCCCAGGACTGAAATGCCGTCAGCATTTTCGGGGTGCCGTCTGCGTTCAGGATCGCCACGCCTGCTGCGTCCAGATCGGCCACGCTGGGATAGTTCGCGTTGACATAGCCCGTGACCATCAAGATCACCACCAGCGAAAGAAGCAGACCAAGTGTTGCCGTGGTCTGGATGAAGGCGGTAAAATAGCCGCGCTGGTTGGCGGGGGCGTGTTCGGCCACATAGATCGCCGCGCCGCCGTATTCGCCGCCCAGTGCCAGACCCTGCAACATCCGCAAGGCGATCAGGATGATCGGCGCAGCAACACCCCAGCTTTGATAGCTGGGCAACAGGCCGACCAGAAAGGTCGACAGACCCATGATCAGGATCGTCATCAGAAAGGTATATTTCCGCCCGATCATGTCACCCAGCGAGCCGAACACCAGCGCGCCGAACGGACGCACGATGAAACCGGCCGCAAAGGCCAGCAGCGCAAATACGTTGCGGGTGGCTTCGGGGAAGGGGGCAAAGTACTGCGCGCCGATCACGGCGGCAAGGCTGCCAAACAGGTAGAAATCATACCACTCGAAAATCGTGCCGGCTGAAGAGGCAAGGATAACCTTCTTCTCTTCGCCGGACATCGGACGCGAGCGTTCGCCCACGTTCGTGTTTATTGTTGCCATTTGGCATCCCTCCATGTTGATGGCTCGGCCTTGACGGCCGGCTATTCTCTCAGACTCCAGACCGTTTCCCCGGTGCTGGTGCCTGCCTCCCTCATGCGCAAGGCCGGGTTGGCCTTGCGGTCGTTACGCCTGAAACCCTGCCACTATGGCGCAAAGGCTGCGGCGAATGGTTGCGATATCACCCATGGCGTCTATCCGGCGCAGCACGCCGTGACGGTCGTAGTGGGTGATCAACGGTGCGGTTTCCGCGTGATAGGTGGTCAGCCGCGCCCGCGCAGTTTCCGCCGTATCATCGGCGCGGCGCTTGAAAACAGTGCCTGCGCATTTGTCGCAAGCCCCTGTCTGCGCCGGAATTTTGAAGGTGTCGTGGTAGCCTTCGCCACAGCCTGCACAGGTGTAACGCCCCGCCACCCGGCCCACCATGGCGTCATCGTCTACCTCAAGGCTGATGGCGGCAGTCACGGCAAGGCCCGCCTCTGCCAACACTCCATCCAGTGCGGCAGCCTGCCCCCCGGTGCGGGGAAAGCCGTCAAGGATCACGCCTTGTGCCACATCGGGGGCGGTCATGCGGTCTCGCAAAATTGCCAGCACGATATCATCGCTGACCAGCCCGCCTGCTTGCATTACCGCTTTTGCCTGTACCCCAGCGGGCGTGCCCTTGGCCACGGCGGCGCGCAAAAGATCGCCGGTGGACAGTTGAACCAAGCCAAAATCTTCCTCCAGCATCCGCGCTTGGGTGCCTTTGCCAGCCCCGGGGGGGCCAAGCAGGATCAGGACCGGAGCTATGCGCGCCTCAACCACGGTTCATCCGATTGGCGATCAGATCATCTACCACGGCAGGGTCCGCAAGGGTCGAGGTATCGCCAAGGGCAGCAAAGTCATTCTCGGCAATCTTGCGCAAAATACGGCGCATGATCTTGCCCGACCGGGTTTTGGGCAGGCCCGGGGCCCATTGGATCAGATCTGGCTTGGCAATCGGGCCGATCTCATGGCGGACAAATGCCTCCAATTCCTTGCGCAGCGCCTCGGTCGGTTCCGCCCCGCGCATCAGGGTGACATAGGCATAGATGCCCTGACCCTTGATGTCGTGGGGGTAGCCGACCACAGCGGCTTCTGCCACCATCTCATGTGCCACAAGGGCGGATTCAACCTCGGCAGTGCCCATCCGGTGGCCAGATACGTTGATCACGTCATCCACCCGTCCGGTGATCCAGTAATCGCCATCCGAGTCGCGGCGGCAGCCGTCTCCAGTAAAATAGAACCCGCGATACTGGCCAAAATACGCCTCTTCAAATCGCTGATGGTCGCCCCAAAGCGTTCGCATCATACCGGGCCATGAATCTGTGATGCACAGCACCCCGTCGGTCTCAACCGCCTCAAGCACCTGTGCGGTCGCCGGGTCCAGCACCACCGGCTTTACGCCAAAGAACGGCTTTGTTGCGGACCCCGGTTTTTGCGGAATCGCACCGGGCAGGGGGGTCAACATGTGGCCCCCGGTTTCGGTCTGCCAGAAGGTGTCGACGATAGGCCGGGTGCCCTTTCCGACATGAATGTTGTACCAGTTCCAAGCCTCGGGGTTGATCGGTTCGCCCACGGTGCCCAGCAATTTCAGGCTGCTCAGATCATGGCCTTCGACCCATTCCGGCCCCATCCCCATCAGGCTGCGGATCGCAGTCGGGGCGGTATAGAACTGGCTGACCTTGTGCTTGGCAATAGTGGCCCAAAACCGGCCCGCATCGGGAAAGGTGGGCACGCCCTCAAACATAACCGTGGTGGCACCATTCGCCAACGGGCCGTAGATGATGTAGCTGTGCCCGGTAACCCAGCCCACATCAGCAGTACACCAGAACACATCGCCATCATGGTAGTCGAAGGTCAACTGATGCGTCATCGCAGCGTAGACCAGATAACCACCCGAGGTGTGCACCACCCCTTTGGGCCGCCCGGTGGAGCCGGAAGTGTATAGGATGAACAGCGGATCTTCCGCACCCATCTCGACATAGGCACAATAAGGCTTGGCAGCCGCCATCTGGGCCTTCGCGTCAATATCGCGGCCGTCCACCCAGGATGTCTGATCGCCGGTGTGCTTGACGACAAGACATTTCACCTTGTCTGAACAATGCAGCAGGGCCTTGTCCGTGTTGTCCTTGAGACCGGTTTTCTTGCCAGCACGCGGTGCCCAGTCTGCCGTGATCACCATCTTGGCGTCGCAATCGTTGATCCGATTGGCCAACGCGTCTGGCGAAAAGCCTGCGAATACCACCGAATGAATGGCCCCGATCCGCGCGCAGGCCAACATTGCATAGGCGGATTCCGGGATCATCGGCAAATACAGGATCACCCTGTCGCCTTTGGAGATGCCATGGGATTTCAGCACATTGGCCATGCGGCTGGTCTGTTCCAGCAACTCGGCATAAGTGATGTGGCGGGCGGGCGTCTTGGGATCATCGGGCTCCCAGATGATTGCGGTCTGATTGGCGCGGGTCAGCATGTGGCGGTCGATGCAATTGGCGCTGACGTTCAGGGTGCCGTCTTCATACCATTTGATGGACACAGCGCCGAAGTCGAAACTGCTGTTTTTGATCTTGGTCGGGGTCTTGATCCAGTCAATGCGCTGTCCTTCCGCCGCCCAGAACGTGTCGGGGTCATCGACCGAGGCCGCATACATCGCGGCATAGTCATCCGCATTCACATGGGCGTTGGCGATAAACTCGGGTGAGGCGGTGTAAACCGCCTGTGCTGCCTCTGACATGATGTCCTCCCCTGGACGCCAGGCAAGTCTGCCCGGATAGCTGTCCGCAAGTTGTGACGCTGCGGCAATCCTTATGAGGGATGTGTAGCCTATTCGAAAAGAATTGTGTAACTCTTTTTTATATATAGGTTTTTCTGTAAATTACTTTACGTTATGTGCTTTTTTTGGTAAATTAATTCACAGCCGCGTGAAGAACGGCAAGAATATCAAAGGTCTGCTGTCGGGCACGATACAGGTTGGACGCGAAAATTCTGCAAAATGAACACCCGGAGCGCGGAGGCAAGGCCGACGTTGCCCTCCCTACTTTCGTCTACCTCTGCGGCAAGTTGATTCAACGTCTGTCCGCGATAGGCCGCTATGTCGCGGAACGCGGCCCAGAATTCCCCCTCCAGCGACACAGACGTGCGGTGGCCATGCAGGGTCAGAGAGTGTTTGACGGGACGGGCGGACATGCGCCTTGGTAGCGCAAGATTTGCAGGTGCACAAAATCCTTTGAAGGATTTTGCAAATTTCTTCGAAGAAATTTGGGCCCAGCCGGGTCAGGACAGGATTTTAATTGGCTCCACGTTACAAAATATCACGTACTGCCCGCCGTTCTCAACGGCAGTGTATCCGCGTCGCCTGACTTCATGGGCAAATCGATCTCGTCCGATCAGACGTTCCACGTCCGTGTCCTTGCGGCGGACGATGCCGCCTTCGGCGGCAATCCGGGCACTGAAAATCTGTGCAATCCAGTGGTCAGGTTGAATGGGGTCAGGCAAATGTCGCATGGGCAAGATCCTTTTCCGGAACTCTCCCCTAACGCAGTGAACAAGTGGTTAATCTGGCTCGCGTTCATGCCCGTCCAAGTCGCGCGCCGTCTTATCGGCCTGCGCTTTCTCGAACGCCTTCTCAGCCTTGCTCCGCCCGAACTTTGTGACGTTGGCATCCGCCGCCGCCCGCGCCGCAGCTTTCGCGCGGGCCTTGCGGGCGGCAGACAGGCTGATGATTTGCGCCATCAGCCTTTGGGCCCGATCATTTCTTCGGGGCGCACCACACGGTCGAAGGTTTCGCCATCGACATAGCCAAGCGCAATTGCCTCTTCACGCAACGTGGTGCCGTTCTTATGCGCCGTCTTGGCCACTTTGGTCGCGGCATCATAGCCGATCGTGGGTGCAAGGGCCGTCACCAGCATCAGAGATTCCTTCATCAGCTTATCGATGCGCGCGATATTGGCCTGCGTCCCGACCACCATATTGTCGGTGAACGACCCCGCCGCATCGCCCAAAAGCTGCATGGATTGCAGCACGTTATACGCCATCACCGGGTTATAGACGTTCAGTTCGAAATGCCCCTGAGACCCGGCAAACCCTACAGCCGCGTCATTACCCATCACCTGCACGCATACCATCGTCAGCGCCTCGGCCTGGGTTGGGTTGACCTTGCCCGGCATGATCGATGAACCCGGCTCATTCTCTGGCAAGATCAACTCGCCCAATCCCGAACGCGGTCCAGATCCCAGCAAGCGCATGTCATTTGCGATCTTGAACAGCGACACCGCGACTGTTTTCAACGCGCCGGAAAACATAACCATCGCGTCATGCGCGGCCAAAGCCTCGAACTTGTTGGGAGCGGTGGTGAAGGGAAGGCCTGTGATCTTGGCAATCTCTGCCGCCACTCTGCGGTCCCAGCCGACGCGGGTGTTAAGTCCGGTGCCGACGGCAGTTCCGCCTTGGGCAAGCTCATAAATCTCGGGCAGAACTTTCTTTACCCGCATGATGCCCATGGCCACTTGATGCGCATAGCCAGAGAATTCCTGCCCCAAGGTCAATGGGGTGGCATCCTGCGTATGAGTGCGGCCAATCTTGATGATGTGATAAAATTCCTGCGCCTTGTGCGCGAGGGCGTGGTGCAACTTCTCCAACCCCGGCAGCAGGACGTCGCGCGCCATCATGCCAATGGCGACGTGCATTGCCGTGGGAAACGTGTCGTTCGACGATTGACCCATGTTGACATGGTCATTCGGATGCACAGGTTTTTTCGAACCCATCACCCCTCCCAGCATTTCAATCGCGCGGTTTGAGATGACCTCATTCGCGTTCATGTTGCTTTGGGTGCCTGACCCAGTTTGCCAGACCACCAGCGGAAAGTTGTCATCAAACTTGCCGTCGATTACCTCTTGGGCTGCCTCGGCAATCACCCGGCCAAGGTCTGCATCCATATCGCCTTGCACCACATTCACGTGCGCACAGGCCTTTTTGATCACGCCCAAGGCACGGACGATGGCAACCGGCTGGCGTTCCCAACCGATCGGAAAGTTGATGATCGACCGCTGAGTCTGTGCGCCCCAATATTTGTCGGCGGCAACTTCCAGCGGGCCAAAGCTGTCAGTCTCAATGCGGATTGCGGACATGGGCGAGCCTCCGGTTATGCGTGCAGCTTTTTAAGCGGCAGGCGGGCCAAAATCAATCGGCATACTGTTGTATACTGCCGTTATCCCCGTCGAAAACGAAAGACACGGGCAGGAGGCAGATTTGCCCAGACCAGTGCGCCCACCTCAACCGACAGGCTAAGCTCCTCGATCAGCTCTGCGGGCAGGGGCGCGCGCAGGCCATAAGTGAACTGGATCATCGGCGCGCCGGGGGCCAGAATTGAAAATGCTGCCATCACGATATCCCGCCGCAAACCCACAGGCATTGACAACAGGGGCAAGCCGGAAATGACTGCCTTGACCCCCTTCGCGACCTTCCGGGTGCAGTCCTGCGCAGGGCCAATATACACATGAACGCTGGGGAATTTCTTCCGCAAGTGATGGCCAAACTCGGCGTCCATCTCAAACAATGTCAAATCATGCGGGGCAATCCCGCGGTCCAATACAGCGCGGGTCAGTCGGCCCGTGCCGGGGCCAAACTCCACCACCCGGCCGGTGTGCGGCCCCAGCCCATCAGTCATGGCCGTGGCCAGCGCGCGGGACGAAGGAGCAATGGCAGATATCTGCTTTGGGTTGCGCAACAAACGCCGACGAAACAGGGCTAAATCGGAGGACATGGCACTCCTTGTGCGCAAAAGGACGTAAAGGTCAGAGCGCCAGTTTAGTGCTTGCGAAACTTATCAAGGCTGACAATCTCGGCATCTTGTTTGGGGGTATCAGGGCTGTCTGCGCCTGGATCTTCGTTGCCATCATCTTCTTCGTCGTCCTCATCCTCATCGTCCGAATTGCTTTCAAATCGCAGCCCAAACTCGACCGAGGGGTCGACAAAAGTGCGCACAGCATCAAACGGAATAATCAGCGGTTCAGGATTATTGCCGAAATTGAGGGTGATGGAAAAGCCTTCGTCGGTGACGACCAGATTTTCAAACCAGTGCTGGATCACGATCGTCATCTCACCGGGATAGCGTTGGCGCAGCCAGTCGGCGATGGCCACATCGGGGTGGGTGGTGTCGAAGGTGATGAAAAAGTGATGCGCTCCGGGCAGGCCGTTCTGGCCAACATCCGTCAGCACAGACTGAATCAGGCTGCGCATGGCGCGGTGCATCAGGGTGCCATAGTCGATGGTGCGGGCCATGAGGTTCATCCTTTCGTACTCAAGCGCAGCATAGGGGATTTGCGCTCCAAGGGAAGGGGTGCGGGTGGCCAAGTTTTGGATGACCGGCGTAAACTCTGTCAGATCAGACTTGCGCCAACCCCCGCCAAGGCTGACCCGCCCAACACCCAAGACAGCGGTAGATGCCGGATCAGCAGCGCCCATGCCGCCACCAGCCCGATGATCAGCGCCGTAAAACGCAGGCTTGAGACATCGGGCCACAGCAAATGCAGCGGCCCCCATGTCAACAGGCCGACCGTGCCGAACAGCACATGCAGCGCGAACCACAGCGACAGATTTGCGATGACCCCAACAACAGCAGCCGTGATCGCCGCCAAAGCACCGGAAAGGCGGGGCTGGCTGGTCAGGCGGGCGATGTAGGGTGCGCCGGTAAAGATAAACAAAAACGAGGGGATGAACGTGACCCACAGCGTAATAAGCGCCGCCGCCACGCCCATCACCGGCCCGCCTTCGCGGTGCGCGGCCATATAGCCCACAAATTCGTTGACCAGGATCAATGGCCCCGGCGTGGTTTCCGCAAGTCCCAACCCGTCAATCATCTGGCGCAGGGTCAGCCAGCCCTTCACCTGTACCACGTCCTGGCTCATCCATGCCAAAACAGCATAGGCCCCGCCAAAGGTCAGCACGGCCAGTTTGCTGAAGAACAGGCCAATATCGGTGAGGATACCACTGTGCAGGGCCGCCAGCACGGCCAAAGGGGCGAGCCAGATCGTGGCCCACGTGGCGCCGGTCATCAGTGTTTGGCGTAGGGGAACGAAGGGGGCGGGGGCAGCCATGGGGTTGTCGTTACTGCGGAAATAGCCCCAAAGGCCCGCCGCGATGATGATCACTGGGAAGGGCAGGTTCAGCACAAACAGTGCGGCAAATGCCGCGGCAGCGATCCAATAGGCCTCGCGCGATTTCAAGGCGCGTTTTGACACCCGCAACAACGCCTCGATCACAATGGCCACTACGGCGGCCTGTATGCCAAAGAAAATCGCTGCAATCAAAGGCACTTGGCCGTAGGCTGCATAGATCATGCTTAGCGCCAATACGACCACGGCGCCCGGGATCACGAACAACCCGCCCGCAATCAGCCCCCCCCGCACGCCGTGCATTTTCCAGCCGATCCAGGTTGCCAGTTGCATCGCCTCTGGCCCCGGCAGCAACATACAGAACGACAGGGCTCGCAGGTAATCGGGTTCGGAGACCCACTTTTTTTCGTCAATCAGAACGCGGTGCATCAGGGCGATTTGCGCTGCAGGCCCCCCGAACGACAACAGACCGATGCGGGCAAAAGTTCGGGTAAGCTCTTGAAGGGAAGGGATCATTGTGCGCGCCCTGCGGGCCAGTCATGGCCTTCATCATGCCCGTCGCGCGCCCATCGATAAAGCGCATCATACAGCGCCATGCCGGCGTCAAGCTGTTGCAGGTCATCGCGGTATTGCCGCGACAAACCGACGGAAAGGGCAAGCAAACCAGCGGCTTGCGGGGACAGATCGTGGCGGTCGGTGTCTGCCGCACGGACCACCAAGGCCAAACGGTCGAGCGCATCGGTGTGCAGGCCAAAATCATCTAGCAGGGCGTCAAAAGTGCAGCCGTCGCCTCGGTGGCTGTAAACTATCGCTTCGATGTCAAAGGGGGTGGCGTTGAAATAGGTGGCGACGGCGGCAACCTCGGCTGGGGCGACGAACAGAAACCGGGCATCGGGGTTGATGAAGCGACGGATCAGCCATGGGCAGGCGATGCGGTCTATTTTGGGTCGATGACGTGTGACCCAGAGGGCGGTTTGTGGCATCAGGGCTTGGGGGAGCAGGGGCAGATCTGCCGCAGCCCAAGCGACAAAACCGCCCTCTAGCACTTCGGCACTGACGCCGTTGCTGCGCAAGACTGCCGCAGCACCTTCGGACAATTTGCGTCCCCGTTGGCAGGTAACCACAACCCGTTGTGTTCTGATGCCGGGCAAAAGGGAGGTCACGTCGCCATGTGCGACGATGCGTGAGGTGGGCAGACGGCGGGGGTCGAGGCCTATGTCCTCGGGCAGGCGCACATCCAAGATCATCGGTGCGTCGGGGGTGCCGATCAAACGCGACAATTGGGTCGGAGAAATGGTGTTGGGGCCGGGCATCAGGCATCCGATCATAAACATCTGAGGGGATGCGACGCTTGGGCCGGAGCCTCACGGGGTGATCGCGGACCCCACACCTTGCTGGTAGCTGATGACGGGCCAAGGGGTCAAGGGGCAGGGGCGCGTCCCAAGAATTTTCCAAAATTCTTGAAAATTCCTTCGAAGGAATTTTTGCTATAGTATTGAGAGGGAGGGTTAAAGTGCAGGCTTCTGTTGCCAGGTGCCTGCGAACCCCGCCTTACGCGGCTAAGCGCAAGGACTTAGTTTTCGATGTTCGAACTGCTTACGCAGCCAGAGCCATCGGAGCACGGTTGTCATTGGCAACTGCACATTTGGACCGATAACGGTGGTACCTCACCGAGCAAAAGCTGGCCCCTTTAGACGTTCGTCGATCCTATTTCGACCCCCTCCATCCCCAATGCGGGAAGTTTTGGTGGAGTCGCCGGGTACCGCCCCCGGGTCCGAGCCGTTTATTATGGGTGCGTTTATCGCCATAGTCCGGTTTGACCCGAACTCTTTGAATATAGGGGGCCCGGTCGCGCTGCGCAAGGTGGGTTTGTGCCGTAGAAGTAGCGTAGAGAACGCGAAAATAAGTCGTTGAGAGTCTGTAAAAACAGATGCGGCCTCAAAATTTCGGGTTCTGCCGATGGAAAAGGCCCGGTCAGCAGGGGCTGGCCGGGCCTGTAAGACGCTATCGAGCCGATCAGAATCCTGATTTGATCAGTTCAAATTCCTCGATCATCTTGTCGCGGAATTCCTGAGTGACCGGGGTTTGCGCCAGCAGAGTGGTGGTCACCGGGTCGACAAACGCGGACTTTTGCTCTTCGGCCGGAATCGCCAGCAGGGCCTGTTCGTTGGAATGGGCATAGCCCAACTCGTCCAACAACGCTTTGGCCGACGCCGGGGCAAGCAGGCTGTTGATGAAGTCATAGGCCTTTTCTTCTTTGCCCGGGGCGTCCTTGAAATTTACAAAGCCGCAGAACCAAGTGGCAGCCCCTTCTTTGGGCGAGCGTTGGAAGCCGATTGGAAAGCCTTCGTCTTGCAACAGGGCCACGCCATCATTCCACGACCACGCCACCAGCACTTCACCAGTTGCCATCAGTTGCGACTGTTCTGACGGGTCGGACCAGTATGCGCGCACGTTGGGGTGGACCTCACGCAGCCAGGCGGCGGCGGCGGCGAATTGTTCATCCGTCACATTGGACCAGTCTGACACACCGGTTGCCAGAAACGCCAGCGACCAGACATCGTCGGTGCTGTCGGGCAGCGAGATGCGGCCTGCATATTTCGGATTCTTGAACACCTCCAGCGTCGCCACATCTTCGGCCGGCACTTCCTTGGAGTTATAGGCGATAGCGGTATACGCGTAATCGGTTGGAATGAACCAGACGCCGCCCGCATCGGTGATGACAGGCGACTCCGTCATCCGCGAGGGGATATTGGCGTAGGCCGGGATTTTGGAGGTATCCCAAGGCTCGATCAGGTCGGCGTCGCGGTAGCGTTGCAGCGAGGCCACGCAAGGGTGGCCAACATCGGCCTTAAAGCCGGTTGTGACTTTCTGGAACGCCTCATCATCATCGCCGAAGAAGGAATAGGTCGGCTTATCGCCGTTCTTGGCGACATAATCGGTCAGGACGCCGTCAATTTCCCAACCCGCCCAGTCAAACACGGTTAACTCGGGGTCGGCGGCATAAGCGGCGGTGGAGACCGCAAGCACTGTGGCTGCGCTGGCAAGAAAAGTGGTGGGTTTTCGCATGGTCGCTCCTCGGTGTTGGTCGCAGTTTTTTGGGCGTCGGTCTGGGCACGTCCGCCGTTACATAGTGGGAGAGGCTAGAATAGCGCTGGCTTGGTCACAAGACCTTCGTGCAAAGTGTGGTGTCAAGGCGGATGCGACAAGGAGAATCCTTGGCGTTGGTGTGCCTGAGGCCGCAAATGCGCGTGAGCGGTGGCAGATCGCGCAAGGATCGGGCAAAGGACAAAACAGGGAGTGTGGTGATGTTCCGGGCGATTGTGATGGAAAAAGGTACGGATGGTCAGGCGGTGGCCCGTTTGGCCGAGATGGAAGACAGCGCCTTGCCGGAAGGTGAGGTGACGGTGGCGGTCGAATACACCACGGTGAATTACAAAGACGGGTTGTGCCTGTCTGCCGGAGGGGGCGGGTTGGTGCGGACCTATCCGCATGTCCCGGGGATTGATTTTGCCGGGGTGGTCGAGACGTCGGATGACCCGCGCTACGGCGTTGGCGACCGGGTGGTGTTGACCGGCTGGCGGGTCGGCGAAGCGTTCTGGGGCGGCTATGCCACCCGAGCCCGGGTGAAGGCGGATTGGCTGGTGCCGCTGCCTGCGGGGGTATCGACCCGCGCAGCGATGGCGGTTGGCACGGCGGGGTTTACCGCGATGCTGGCGCTGATGGCGCTGGAGGATCACGGGCTGAGCCCTGACAAGGGCGAGGTGCTGGTGACAGGTGCTGCAGGCGGTGTGGGGTCGGTGGCGGTTGCGTTGCTGTCGGGGCTTGGCTATTCGGTTGCCGCAGTGACCGGTCGGCCCGAGACCGAAGGGTATCTGCGGGGGTTGGGGGCTGCACGGATCGTGCCGCGGGCAGACCTGGCGGAAACCGTAAAACGGCCCTTGGAGTCGGAGGTTTGGGCCGGGTGCATTGATGCGGTTGGTGGGGCCATGCTGGCCCGGGTGCTAGGGCAGATGAAGATGGATACGTCAGTGGCCGCTGTTGGCCTGGCCGGCGGGGCTGCGTTACCCGCGTCGGTGGTACCGTTCCTGCTGCGCGGGGTGAATTTGCTGGGTATCAATTCGGTCTTCACCCCCTATACGCGCCGGGTAGTGGCGTGGGACAGGCTGGCGCGGGATCTGGATCTGGGCAAGTTGGAGGCAATGGTGCGGGAGGCAGGGCTTGCAGATTTACCGGGCTTGGGGGCGGCGATCTTGAAGGGCGAGGTTCAGGGGCGGATTGTGGTGGATGTGCGGGGGTAGGGTGGGGAATTTGGCCCATGTTTGGTGGGGGATGGGCGAACCCGGCTTTGCCGGAACCGCCCATCCTACGCAAAGCGCTCGCGATTGGACGCGAGATGGGTGGAACGAGATGATGGGAATCAACGTGGTCAATCGTCCTGCACCGGGCCAGCGGCGAGCGCTCTGCGTGATATTTGGGGCAAAGATGACTGGCCGGGTGGGGGGATGTTCTGTCGCAGCACCTTGGACCGGTTGCACGGGGGGTCTGCGCCTTCACCTATGAGGTCATCGGGAACGCATCACTGCACCGCAGAATCAGGTTCTTCTGATAAAATCAAGATTTCATTGCATTCGACTTAGCCAGAATACCCCACGCGAGACTGACGCTTTTACGTGCAGATGAGTTGGCTGGCGGTGAGAGACCCCCGCTGCAACGGCAGGCGTGGGCACGCGTCGTGGCGCACAGCCCTTTACACTGTGGCTTTGTTTTCGATAAGGATATGGTTGTTCCCTGCCCGAGTGCAGGGTCTGGCTTGCGGTGTTGTCACCGCGTGTCTGGCTGGAAGACCTGCCGCGATCTGGGGTTATCCCTTGCGCGTAGGGGATATTTCGGCGCGGCCCAACAATGGGTGGCCTATGACTGTTCTTGATCTTGATTTCGTGCGCCGTCAGTTTCCGGCGTTCGCCTCGCCTGTGCTGTCGTCGCATGCGTTCTTTGAAAACGCGGGAGGCAGCTATCCGTGCCGTCAGGTGGTGGACCGGCTGACGCGATTCTACACTGACCGCAAGGTGCAGCCTTATGGGCCCTATCCCGGTGCGCAGGCCGGTGGTGCCGAGATGGACGAGGCTCGGGTTGGGCTTGCGGCGATGATGGGGGTGGCACCGGAAGAGGTGTCGTTTGGGCCGTCAACCTCGGCCAACACCTATGTGTTGGCGCAGGCGGTGCGGGGGTGGCTGGGCCGGGTCGGTGGTGCTGTGGTGGTGACCAATCAGGACCATGAGGCAAACTCGGGCGTCTGGCGCAGGCTGGCGGACGAGGGGATCGAGGTGCGCGAGTGGCAGCTTGATCCGGCGACAGGCTCTCTCGACCAAGGTGCTCTGGCCGGGTTGCTGGCGGATGGGCGTGTGCGGCTGGTGTGTTTCCCGCATTGTTCCAACGTCGTGGCAGAGATCAACGATGTTGAGGCGATCACCGCGATGGCCCATGCGGCTGGGGCGCGGGTCGTGGTGGACGGGGTATCCTACGCGCCGCACGGGTTTCCTGATATGGCGGCGCTTGGCTGCGATGTGTATTTGTTTTCCGCCTATAAAACGTATGGGCCGCATCAAGGCATCATGGTGATCCGGTCTGACTTTGGCATGGAGCTGCCGGGGCAGGGGCATTGGTTTAACCATGATACGTTGTACATGCGCCACACGCCTGCCGGGCCGGACCACGCACAGATCGCGGCCTGCGCGGGGATGGTGGACTATATCGACGCGCTGTATGGGCAGCACTTTAGCGTGCAGGTGAATGCCGCGGCACGAAACCGAGCGGTGCATGATCTGATGCGGGCGCAAGAGGTGGCAGTGGTGCAGCCGTTGCTGGACTATCTGGCGGCGCGCAATGACGTGCGGCTGGTGGGACCGCGCGACGGGACGTTGCGGGCACCTACCGTGGCGGTGGAATTGGTGGGGGCAGCAGAGCCTGTGTCCGAGGAGCTTGGCCAGATTGGCTATGCCTGCTGGGGCGGGCATTTCTATGCGCGCCGTCCACTGGAGGCGATGGGGATTGATGCCCAGAAGGGGGTCTTGCGCCTGTCCTTGGTGCATTACACCAGCGCGGAAGAAGTGGCAGGACTGATCGGGGCATTGGACCGGGTTTTGTAAAGAGAGGGGGGGGCGCAGGCCCCCCCTTTTTATATTCGGTCACGCTCAAACAGACCGTCGACTGGCCATCGGATTTAGGCCGCGACAACGCTTTTCGCACAGGGACTGCACCCGACCGTGATGTGGTCAAGAGATCCGGCTGGCAGCGATACCTGAGGACAGTGATTTTTGCGGTTCTCTCTGGCCAGCAGCGACAGGCACATCTCGGCCAGCGCGCGCTGGCGAATTTGTGCATGTGCTTGAACGTGTTACCCCCGCCGACCGCGCCGTTCGCGTTTCGGATCTCCCGAGGTGTCACCCGTGCCATCTGAGGCCGAGGAAAACCCGCCCAGCTTTTCCGAGATCAGATCCAGCGTCGGACGCGGACCTGCGGGCCGGGACTCCAGCGCTGCGCGCATAGACGCCAGATGCTCCGGCATCGTGCCGCAGCAGCCGCCGATGATCCGCACCCCGGCATCGCGCGCGAGGACTGCGTATTCGGCCATGAGTTCCGGCGTGCCATCGTAGTGGATATGCCCGTCATGGTATTTCGGGATGCCCGCATTGCCCTTGGCCACGATCGGGCGTTCCGATCCCTGTGCGGCAAAGCCCAGCACGGTGCGCATCAAATCGGACGCGCCGACACCGCAATTGGCCCCGAAAGCCAGCGGCGGGTTCGGCAGTTTTTCTACCATATCCGCCAGCGCCGCCGAGGTGACGCCCATCATGGTGCGCCCCGCAGTGTCAAAGCTCATGGTGCCAACCCAAGGCATGCCTGCCAAAGCTGCGGCCTCTGCTGCCGCCTTGTATTCTTCAAACGCCGATATGGTTTCAATCCACAGCACATCCGCGCCGCCCTCTTTCAAGCCTTCGGCCTGCTCGTGAAACATCTCAACCGCCAATTCATGGGTCAAGGTACCCATGGGTTGGAAAATCTCACCCGTGGGGCCAACGGAGCCTGCGACCACGACGGTGCGGCCTGAGGCATCTGCGATTTCACGGCCCAAGGCGGCACCGACCCGATTCAGTTCCCGTACCCGGCCTTCGGCCTGATGCAGCTTTAGCCGGCTGGCATTGCCGCCGAAGGTATTGGTCAGGAAAATGTCGGACCCGGCATCGACCGCCCCTTGGTAAAGGGTGCGGATATTGTCGGGCCGGTCGGTGTTCCAGAACTCGGGCGGCTCGCCCGATTCCAGCCCCATGTTGAACAGGTTTGTGCCCGTGGCCCCATCGGCCAAAAGCCAGTCACGGGAGGAAAGCAGGCGGGACAGGGCATCGTTTGACATGGGGACAAGACCTTTGGAATGAGGCGGCGCGTTACCGCGCGTGTTGTCGTATCCTGTGCCATGACTGCTGCGCCGTGGCAATTTCATATTCGGCCGGTTCGGCGCTTGGCTCCGGTAACGCCAAAGCGGCGGGGCGGCGGACGGCATGCATCAATTCAACTGCCGCAATGCCAAGGGCGGGCCATGATACGGCACACAGGTATAACGGCTGCCAGTGCGGGGCAAAGCTTTGCTTGAACTGTGCAAGCCCATAGGCAGACAAATGGCGAGCCAGCGAAGCCAGACCAACGGGAAGGGCGGGGGCCTTGGAAAAACAGTGTATCGGGGCCGCTGCCAGTGACAGGCGGGCAACGCCGCCTGCCGCTGCAGCCTGGACGGCGGCGATGATCAGGGCATGAGCAGTGCCATCAGGGGCGGCGGGGTCGGGGCGCAGCAGGTCCAGCGCCCATTCAGTGGGGGTGGCGTGAAAGGTCGCAAAACCGACCATCCGGCCTTTTGACCACGCGATGATGACCCGTTGACCCGCGATGTAATCGGGCTGAAACCTGCCCATGGAAAACCCATGTTCGGCCCCATGGGTCGCAATCCAACGCAGGTTCTGCTCCTCCAGTTCGGCCATGGGCAGGGCCCGGCTTTCGCAGGCATTCACGCCTGCGCTGGCCGCCTTGCGCAGCTTGCGTCGCAGGGCCGCGCGGGCGGGGGTTGCAAGGGTGAAGGTGGCAGGGGCTAGCCACCCCTCTTGCCCCACAAGGCGGACGGCAAACCCGGTGCTGCGGGCCGTAACCGCCATGCGTGCCGAGCATTTGTACAAGACGGGAGTCAGACGCTCGGCGCGCGCTGATTGGATCAAAGCCTTTAGGGCCATGGCGGGCAAGACGGCCCCCATAGGTTGGCGCAGGGCGACCAGACCATGGGCTGTTCGACCCGTCAGCAAATGGCCCTGCGAGATGGCCAAGGCCTGCAACTGGCCTTGCCGCATCAGTTGGGCCTCGGCGAAGCTTTGAGAGAGATCAGGCGTCGCATACGCCGGCCGCACCCCCGTGCCGCGTGCCAGCACAATGCCGCCAATCACCGCAGGCAGCGCGTAGTAAACCACCCGGAATGCCAAAACGGCGGCCAGGACACCAGCATCTTGCCCCGGCGGCAGCAGTGCCAGCAACGTCAGTTCAAACGCGCCAACGCCGCCCGGGCTGCCCGAAATCATGCCAGCCCCGTAAGCCAGCAAAAAGGCGGGCAGCAGCAGCAAGAAGGCAATATCCATCGGCATCAGTGCCCAAAGCGCCAAACCCGCCATGCCGGTATCAATCGCGGTCAGCACAAGCAGGCGCACCATGGTGCCCCCCTTCGGCACCACCTTTCGCAGCCGGGCCATCCGCCACGGGCCAGCCAACAAGACCAGCCCCGCACAGGCCAAACCCAGACAGCCGATCGCAAACCCCTTGAACGGGGCTGTCGGGATCACCGTCAGCACGGTCGCCGTCACCACCGCCCATCCGGCCAGAAAGCTTATCGTCACGGTTCCGGTTATTTTAGTGGCTTGCCACAGGCTTAGCCCTGGCAGCAGCCGCCAGCGCACCAAGGCACCCGTGATCAGCCCCAGCCCGAGTGTCTGCGAAATGGCAATGGCAGCAAACCCTGCGCGGTGGACCTTTGGGCCGTGAAAACCGGTGCCCAGATGCCGATGAATTACGGCGTCATAGCGCCCTAATGCCCAGAAACTGGCACCGGTGGCCAGCAGGGCAAGCCCCCACGCGCCCGGGGCCACACGCGCCAATCCGTCGACAACCTGCGCCACATCCACGCCCGCAAGCCGTTGGGCCAGCAGCAAGGCAAGCACTGCCGCGATAGCAAAAGACAGCGTTATCCTGCCCCAAATTTGTGCCGCGTGTTGCGTCGAATTTTGCCCGTGCTGCACAAAGCGCCTCCTGCCCATGACTGGATCAAGGTGTAGCGGTTAGATGGTTCAGGCTTTGCTAACAGCTAAAATCTAAAGCAACAAATTTGCGAGCAAGGGTCACAGATTGTGGGCCAATACAAATGCCGCGCCCCCGGGGTGCGGAGACGCGGCGTGTCAACGGAATTTGCGCCGATCAGAGTTCCGACATCAACTGTGTCTTGGCCACTGGCAGCATCTCTCCCAGCTTGGCGCGTACGTCTTCAATGCTGGCTTTGCCGGCCACGTCAGCGGCGACTTTGCGGACCACATCTTCAGTACCCGCTTCTTCAAAATCCGCCTGCACAACCGTCATTGCGTACGCGGTTGCCTCATCGCCGGTTTTGCCCAGCAGTCCTGCAGCCCACAGACCCAGCAGCTTGTTTGCACGCGCGCCTGCGCGAAACTGCATGTCGGCGTCATGGGCAAATTTATTCTCAAAAGCGTTTTCGCGGTTTTCAAAAGTGGTCATGTCTGGCCCCTGTCTGGTGGAAAGCGTTGCGTCACATATGCCCCGCCACACCCTTTCCCGCAAGAGCAGTGGAGCCAGATATCGCATGGCTTGCCGCCGCCCGTCGCATATCGTATAGCCCGAAACCGAAGACGAGGGGTGGCTGATCGCCGCCCCATTCGTCATTGGCATCGGAGAGTTCATGGCGCGGCGCAAAAAGGTGTACGAGGGCAAGGCGAAAATCCTGTACGAGGGGCCAGAACCGGGAACACTGATCCAGTATTTCAAGGACGACGGGGCCTCGATGCCCACTGCAGCGATTCCTGCGGCCGTTGAAGGCAAGGGTGTGTTGAACAACCGCTTGTCCGAATTTTTCATGTCAGGCCTGAACGGCATCGGCGTGCCGACCCATTTCATCCGCCGCATCAACATGCGCGAACAACTGGTGCGGATGGCGGAAATCATCCCACTGGAGGTGGTGGTGCGCAACTTTGCGGCCGGAGAGATTTCCACCAAGCTTGGCATCCCCGAAGGCACAGCCTTGCCGCGCCCGATTGTGGAATACTATTTCAAGGACGAAAAACTCGGGTCGCCCATGGTGGCCGAGGAACACATCGTGGCATTCGGCTGGGCGACCCAGCAGGATCTGGATGATATGGTCGCCCTTGCCTTGCGGGTGAACGATTTTCTGTCGGGCGTGATGATGGGGGTGGGCATCCGTCTGGCCGACTTCCGCATCGAGGTGGGCCGGGTCTGGGAAGGTGATTACATGCGCCTGATCGTGGCAGATGAGATCAGCCCTGACAGTTGCCGTCTGTGGGACATGCGTGGCCAGAATGACCGGGGCCAGCCCGAACGCGACGGTGCCCCTGTTCCTGAACCGGGGCCATTGGCAGATGTCTATACCGAACTTGCGCGCCGCCTTGGAGTACTGCCGTCCAACGTGACCCACACCACCAAACCAACGCTGATCAACTGACGCCTTGCCCCAATCGCGGCAGGGCGATAAGCCAAATGCCATCATCGCCCAAAGGATATGTCCATGAAAGCCCGCGTCACCGTCATGCTGAAATCCGGAGTTCTGGACCCGCAGGGTGAAGCCGTAAAGCATGCGCTTGGGTCTTTGGGCTTTGCGGGCGTCAATGGGGTGCGGCAGGGCAAGGTGATTGAACTTGATCTGGCCCACACCGATGCTGGTGTGGCCGAGGCTGACGTAAAGGCGATGTGCGACAAGTTGCTGGCGAATACGGTGATCGAAGGCTACCGGGTGGAGATTCTGTGACGTGATCTTGGGATGGGCAGATTGCCCATCCTACGCAGTTGACAAAACCGCATTTTCCGCTTGAAAACCGCCAAGACCCGGCGCATAGGACGCAGCGGATGCCTGCGCCGTACTCGCGGGCCCTACCCTTATTGGAGAGACCATGGCCAAGGAAGACATTCTCGAATTCCCCGGTGTCGTCAAGGAACTCTTGCCAAACGCGACATTCAAGGTCGAACTCGAAAATGGCCATGAATTGATCGCAGTGATGGCAGGCAAGATGCGCAAGAACCGCATCCGCGTTCTGGCAGGTGACAAGGTCCAGGTGGAAATGACCCCCTATGACCTGTCGAAAGGCCGCATCAATTATCGTTTCAAGTAACCGATCTTGCGGTTCATTCTGGGATCAGGCAGCCCGCGCCGGTTGGAATTGCTGGCGCAGATTGGCGTGGTGCCGGATGCCGTGTCGCCCCCCGACATTGACGAAGATCCAAGGCGGGCTGAGTTGCCCTTGCCCTATGCCTGCCGTCTGGCACGCGGAAAGGCGCAGGCAGTTGTGGCAGGCCCAGATGACATCGTGCTCTGCGCCGACACCACGGTGGCGCTTGGTCGCCGGATCATGGGCAAACCTGCCGATGCGGGGCAAGCGGCGGCGTTTCTGACGGCGCTTGGCGGGCGGCGGCATCAGGTGATCACTGCCGTCGCCGTGCGCCGGGGCGACCATCTGTGGGAGCGACACAGCGTCAGCGCGGTCAAGATGAAGCGGCTGTCGGACGTGGAACTGAACGCCTACCTGGATAGCGGTGAATGGCAGGGCAAGGCCGGGGCTTATGGCATCCAAGGTATTGCGGGCGCGTTCATCCCGTGGATATCGGGCAGTTTTACCGGCATTGTGGGCCTGCCTTTGGCCGAAACCTCGGCCCTGCTGCTAGCAGCGGGCTATCCGCTTTGGAGGCGTGCATGATTGGTCGTGTGGTGTGTCTGGACGAAATTGCAGGCCGCCCCGCAGCGGCGCTGATGGTGGACGGCGTGCTGCAGGATCTGGCCATTGATCCGGCAGATGACGTGGCCATCCCGGGCGCGATCTACCGTGCCGTAGCGGATCGTCCGGTCAAGGGACAGGGCGGTATCTTCGTGACGTTGCCAGGTGGCACCGGGTTCTTGCGGCAAATCTCGGGCATTAGCCCCGGCCAGCGTATTCTTGTGCAGGTTTCTGGCACGTCCGAGGCGGGCAAGGCGGTGCCTGTCACTCACCGTTTGCTGTTCAAATCGCGTTTTGCCATCATCACCCCTGGTGCCCCCGGCCTGAACATATCCCGCCGGATCAAGGACGAAGCCCTGCGGGCAGAGCTGGACGCCATGGCGGTGGCCGCAATGGCGGGCGCGGATGAAACCTTGGGTCTGATCCTGCGATCGGCTTGCGATGACGCCGAAGACGACGCCGTGATGGAAGACATCGCTGCCATGCGCGGGTTGGCCGAGACCGTTCTGGCTGACCTGAACGGCGCTCCCGAACTGCTGGTGGATGGCCCCGGCGCGCATGACGTGGCGTTCCGCGACTGGCTCGACCCTTCACCGGATGAGGTGGTCACCGACCCGGGCTGCTTTGAGACGCACAACGTGCTGGACCTGATCGACGCCCTGCGCACACCTCGGGTGGACCTTGCGGGCGGCGGCCACATGATGCTGGAACTCACGCGCGCGTTGACGGCGGTGGATGTGAACACCGGCCCCGACACCAGCCCTGCCGCCAGCCTGAAGGTCAACATCGCGGCCGCCCGCGACCTGCCGCGCCAGTTGCGTCTGCGGGGCCTCGGAGGCCAGGTCGTGGTCGATTTCGCTCCAATGCCAAAACGCGACCGCGCCATTCTGGACCAAGTTCTGAAGGCCGCGTTTAAAGGCGAGGCCGAGGTGAACCTTGCGGGTTGGACCACGCTTGGCTTGTACGAGATCACCCGCAAGCGCGACCGCCTGCCGATTGCGGATTTACTGGCTTGACCTGCCCGATCTGCGCCCGCAAACCCGACCCGGCTTACCGCCCATTCTGTTCACGCCGCTGCGCGGACGTGGATCTGGCAAAATGGCTGAACGGATCTTATGCGATTCCGGTCGAGGCGGTAGACGACGAAGGGTCCAGCGACGGCCCCGAACAGGGCACCAGCCCACCCCGCCCGCAATAGCCGCCGCCCCGTCGTTTTTTTACTTCAAACCCTCTGGACAGCCCCGCCCGCCTGACGTATCACGCGCCGACCGAGAGGCAGTGCCTGTCGCAAGAGTGCCCGGATAGCTCAGTTGGTAGAGCAGCGGATTGAAAATCCGCGTGTCGCTGGTTCGATTCCGGCTCCGGGCACCACTTAATTATTGATAAACTTGATTTATTATTTGAGTGCTCTGGTTGTCTTTTGGCTTCCTGCTGACTGGGAAGATAAGCTACGTTTGGTTCTTGGTGGTCTTGCTAAAGGTCTCGCCGGGGTTGGCCATTCCTGTATTCCCATCATGCGACAGCTACAATCTTGGCGACTATGACTATTTGTCAGCGTGCGGTGTGCCGTGACGGAAGCGCATCAAGTGGGGCCTAAAATGCATCTTTCGGCAGAGCCAACAGGCCAGTTTCTCACAGTCGATCAGGTCGCGCGGAGATATCAGGTCTGGGTTGACGGCATTTGGCTCTGGAAGCGCGATGGAGCTTTTCCTGCACCAGTTCGCGTAGGATCGAACTGCACGCGCTTGAGACTGTCGGACCTGGTTGCGCAAGAGAATACGTTGGTAGCTGGTTTCGCAACCTCCTACGCATGGTCACGAGCAGCGTGAACTGCCCCCGCAGTAGGCGATATGCGTCAACCCGCGTTCGGCAACTCTCTCAGCACCTGCACCCGTTTCCAGGTGATACCCGGATCACGACCATTCGAGATCACCCGAATGAACTTTATCCAAGCCTTTCGTGTTCGCTCAGGTCTTCCGAGCGGTCAAGGGCATGACGAGGTGTGGTGAAGATGCTGTCTGTCATTTTCCCGAATATGCCCCACAGGACTGATCTAGACCGAGCGGTCAAACGCGGATCGGTGTTGAGGGACGCATCGCAGATCTCATTAAGCCATCCGCGTTCATTTTCGGTCACGGGCGTGCCAAAAAGGTCGACAATGGCGTTGGCGGCCGAGGTGCCGACAGACTGTTCCAGCGACAGACACATAAGTTAGGCTCTACCGACCTCCAAGGCCCGTGCCAGGGCTGGAACGCGGTAGAGCGGCACCTTGTTGGCGCCGGACTTCACAGGCTGAGCATGTTGGCGTTCACCAACCCTGCGTCCCGCGCGATCGCATTCTCTGTCTAGGGGTGCATAAGGTCTCGCAGTCTTTAGGCGACGAACAGGGCAGGTGTGTTGAAAAACGGGTTGCTCAGGGTGTTTCCAGTTTGATGTTTCTGTATCGCATTGGTCCTACGCGTGTTTTCGTGCATCAGGTGGGGACTGGGTGCGTCTGCTTGGGAAGATCGAAGTCTTAGAGGTTTCAATGCATGCTGATGGGGATGCAGTTTGGGCCAGCCATGTCCGGGGCGGAACATTCCTCCGGACTGATGACAGGGTGCCGCCGACTTGTCTTCACTAGGCCGGTGCAGTTGCGGATAGTCAGAATGCGTGACCCCTGCTACGCTGTACCCATCTAGGACATAGGCAGCACCATGGCTGACACAACTTACGTATTTGAAACCTACAGTTCCAATGGCATTTCGCTAGTCTCCGACGACGGGTCTGGCATAGACTGGATCATCGTCACCGGCAGCTATGACAGCTTTCCCGGCGATCCTGGTGTCTGGGTGACGCTGACCTATGTCAGCCCGCTGAACCCGGCAGTTCCGACTCAGGCCTTTGTTGACACGCAGACATGGAATGGGTCGACACTTACCCATGCCTCGCTGCAGATCTTTGGCACCATCGAGAATGTTTTGGGTTCGTCAGGCATTGACGACCTCGTGGGCAGCGATGGGGCCAATGTGCTGCAGGGGGACCCGCTGGATGTCTTTGGCGGCGCGGATTTCCTCAGTGGCTGGGGTGGGGCAGATACGGTTCTTGGGGCCGGAGGCAGCGACCATGTTCAGGGAGGCCATGGTAATGATCTGCTGTTCGGTGACAGTGATCCGTTTGCGCAGGATCAGGGCAATTACGTCTCTGGAGACGACTCGCTGTTTGGTGGGCGTGATAATGATACGCTTTACGGTGGTCAGGGCCGCAACGTGATCGACGGCGGCGACGGGTATGACACAGCCGACTATTCCGGCTTTTTTGACGATTTCGGCAACTATACCTATTCGATCACCTGCAATCTCGAAGCGGGCACGATTGAGGTTATGGAGCGCGAGACGGCCACTGGCACTGAAACCGTCGTGGCACAAGACACCGTCAGCGGGATCGAGGTGGTGATCGGGACCAGCATGGCTGACACGCTCTATGGGCGGCTGACTTTTGCACCGGATGACTTTACCACCAACACGCTGCATGGGCTTGGCGGCAATGATGTGCTGTGGGGCGGGCCGGGGGCAGATGCACTGTTTGGCGGCGACGGGGTCGACACGCTGTTTGATTACGACAACTTCCTGCCATCGCAGGGGTCTGTCGATCTGTTGAACGGTGGTTTGGGAAACGACTATTACGATCTGCGCGCCAGTACCTCGCGGATCATCGAACAGGCGGGCGGCGGCTATGACCGCGTCACTGTTGCCTTCTCTTATATCCTGGCTGCAGAGGTCGAAGAGCTGTGGCTTTCACCGCTGTCAAGTTTCGCACGTAACGGCACCGGAAACGGGCTGGACAACGTCATCACCGGTAACCAGTTCGCAAATGGTCTGAACGGCTTGTCTGGCGCAGACTACATAACTGCAGAGGCAGGCAATGACGCCGTGAACGGCGGTGGGGGGGATGACACGATCTTTGGCGGTGACGGGAATGACACTCTGACAGGTGGCTCAGGCAACGACCAACTCGACGGCGGCGCAGGCGCTGACCGCGCCTGCTTCACCGGGGCAGCGGACGCACGGGTGAACTTGTCCTTGACAGGGGCGCAGATCACTGGCCATGGCACTGATACGTTGATCGGGATCGAGCACATCAAGTCAGACCGCGGCAATGATCGACTGACCGGCAATACGCTGGCAAACACCCTCATCTCTGGCGATGGTGACGATAAGGTGAATGGCGGCGCGGGCAACGATACGATTCTGGGCGGCGGCGGGAATGACAACCTGCGCGGTGGTGC
>JANNNF010000146.1:0-2280 GCA_031398405.1 Rhodobacterales bacterium
CGCCACGGTCTGGCACGTCAACCCAACCGGCACGTTCGTGATCGGCGGCCCGGACGGCGACGCAGGCCTGACGGGGCGCAAGATCATCGTTGATACTTACGGCGGTGCCGCCCCCCATGGTGGCGGCGCGTTTTCCGGCAAGGACCCGACCAAGGTGGACCGTTCCGCTGCCTATGCCGCGCGGTATCTGGCGAAAAACGTTGTGGCCGCAGGGCTGGCAGATCGCTGCACGCTTCAGGTCAGCTATGCCATTGGTGTGGCTGAACCGCAGTCGATCTACGTTGACACACATGGCACCGGCGTGGTGCCCGATGAAGTGATCCAACGCGCGCTTACCCAGGTTATGGACCTGACCCCGCGCGGCATCCGTACTCATCTGGCGTTGACCAAACCGATCTATGCCCGCACCAGCGCCTATGGCCACTTTGGCCGCGCGCCCGAGGAAGACGGCGGCTTCTCTTGGGAAAAGACCGATCTGATCGAGGCGCTCAAAAAAGCGATCTGAAATCAAAAAAGGGGCCCAGAAAATGGCCCCTTTTCGATATATTCAATCTGAAATTTGCATCCGCGATGCAAAAATCTTTTGGGGTGTCCGGGGGCAGACAGCCCCCGGCGCTTACCAACAGGACTTCGCTTACAGATACTTCCATTCCTCCGGCACCCAAGCAAACATGTCGCCACGCGCCTCGACATGGCCCACCCCCGGGAAGGGCAGGTGCGATCCGGCAACGGCAACCTTGTCCGCCGCAGCCATTGCCAGCACCTTCTTACGGGTGACGGCCGCGAGGGCACTATCCGCATCAAACGAGATGCCGATGTCCGGGTGGGTAAATTGCAATGCGGCAAAAGCAGTAGAATCGCCCCAGATGATCAGTTGATCCGACCCTGACGCCAACCGGTACCCGGTGTGCCCCGGCGTGTGGCCCGGCATCGCGATGGCGGTCAGACCGCCGCCCAGATCGGCGTCGCCTTCAAATGCCATGACGCGCTCGCCATATGCCGCGACCACGGCACTCGCCAAAGCAAAGAACGGCTTGGCGCTGTCGGGCACGCTTGCCGCAATCGTGGCATCGGTCCAGAACCCGAGGTCGGCCTGCGACACATGCAGGCTGGCGTTCGGGAACACCGCCCCTGCGTCTGTCACTAGCCCGCCGATATGGTCGGGGTGCATGTGGGTCAGGATGATCTTGGTTACAGCCTCCGGTGCCACCCCTGCGGCAGCAAGCGTTGCCAGATGGCGCCCAGCGGTGGGTCCAAAGGCACTACCTGCGCCCGCATCAATGAGGGTGATATCGCTGCCAGACCGGATCAAATGAGTGCTGATTGGCACCGGAATCGCTGCTGTCGGGTCCAGATAGGCCGCCGTCAGGGAGGCCGCCACCACCTCAGGGTCCGCATTCACCAGCAGATCTTGGCCCAGTCCCAGATAACCGTCCAGCAACGTGGTGAACATCATGTCGCCGACCATGCGGTCATAAATCACCGGGCGCGGACCGGTGGCTGGGGTCTCGGCCTTTGCCAGTTGCGGCGCGCCAAGGGCTGCGAAGGCAGCGCCGCCCGCGACGCCCCCGAACAGACTGCGGCGGGACAGAATGGGATAGGTCATGCGGCTCTCCATGGGTTAAACCTCTGCGCCAAACTATCCTCATGGGGCAATTAATCAAGCGTATACGACTATATCGCGTGCAATATTGCGATGTCACCGTGCTGGGCTCGCCCTTGACCTGGCCGCGCAGGGCGATTACGCGGCGAGCAAGCCATTCAGAAAGCGGGGCACCATGTCCACTCAAGACCCCACCCAAGACCCCGCACCCCAGCCCGAGCGGCGCAATTTCTATGGCCGTATCCATGGAAAAACCCTGCGCAGCAGCCAGAAAACCTATCTGGCGGAAGATCTCGGCCCGCTGACCCTGCGCGGTCTGACGCGCGAAGATAACCCCGCACGCTCTGTGCTGGACCTTGCCCAATTCAACGGCAAACCGCTGTGGCTGGAGGTGGGCTTTGGCGGCGGAGAGCATATGGTGCATATGGCCGCGACCTATCCCGACAAGCATCTGATCGGGGCAGAGCCATTTGTGAACGGCATCGCCATGCTGCTTGGCAAGATCCGGCAAGCCGGGGTGTCGAACCTGCACATCCACCCCGGCGATGTGCGCGATCTGTTCGATGTGCTGCCGGATGCCAGTATTTCCAAGGCCTTTCTCAACTACCCCGACCCTTGGCCCAAGTCCCGTCACCACCGCCGCCGCTTTGTGACCCAAGGCTACCTCACCCAACTCG
>JANNNF010000179.1:0-1662 GCA_031398405.1 Rhodobacterales bacterium
CCCCCACCGTTGACCCCCCCCGCCCCAAAGCCCCCCGGGGCGCGCCCCGCCGCCAACACCCGCCCGACACCGCCCAGCGCCCGGCCCGGGCGCTTCTGCAACATTTTACAGGTGTACCGGCTGTAGTCGACCTTGCGGCGATGCGCGACGGCATTCGTGGCTTGGGTGGCAATGCGCAACGTATCAACCCGTTGGCTCCCGTCGATCTGGTCATCGACCATTCGGTGATGATCGACGAATTCGGTACGCCCCGCGCGTTTCAGGCGAACGTGGATCGCGAGTATGAACGGAACATGGAACGCTATGTGTTCCTGAAATGGGGCCAGAACGCGTTTAACAACTTCCGGGTCGTGCCTCCGGGCACTGGGATTTGTCATCAGGTGAACCTTGAATATCTTGCGCAAACCGTGTGGACCGACACCGATCAGGACGGCAACATGGTGGCCTATCCCGACACGCTCGTCGGCACGGACAGCCACACCACCATGGTCAACGGTCTGGCCGTTCTGGGCTGGGGTGTGGGCGGGATTGAGGCTGAGGCCGCAATGCTGGGCCAACCCGTGTCAATGCTTATCCCCGAGGTTGTCGGCTTCAAATTGACGGGCAGCATGGTTGAAGGCACCACGGCCACTGACCTTGTGTTGAAGGTCGTGCAGATGCTGCGCCAGCATGGCGTGGTCAACAAGTTTGTCGAATTCTACGGCGACGGGCTGGACCGTCTGCCGCTGGCCGACCGTGCCACCATCGCCAACATGGCGCCGGAATATGGGGCGACCTGCGGTTTCTTCCCTATCGACGGCGAAACCATCCGCTACCTGCGCAACACGGGCCGTGAGGAATCGCGCATTGCCTTGGTAGAGGCCTATGCAAAAGCTAACGGCATGTGGCGCGATGCAAGTTATGACCCGATCTACACCAGCACTCTGAGCCTTGATATGGGCACCATCGTGCCTGCAATTTCGGGCCCGAAACGCCCGCAAGACTTTCTGCCGCTGGATACTGCCGCACAGGCGTTTGGCGATTACATCCGCAGCACGCGTAAAATGCCTGCGGTTCCGGCGCTTGAAAAGGCTGAACTGGTGGCAGAAGGCGGCAACCCCGCGCCCGACCACATACCTGGCAATCACGACGGCTTCTCATCGGCCACCGTGGCGGGCGAAGACTACACTTTGCGCGACGGCTCTGTGGTGATCGCCTCGATCACCTCCTGCACCAATACCTCAAACCCCTATGTGATGATCGCGGCGGGTCTGGTCGCGCGCAAAGCGCGCGCCTTGGGTCTGAACCGCAAGCCTTGGGTGAAAACCTCGCTTGCCCCCGGCAGCCAGGTCGTGGCCGAGTATCTGAACGCCGCCAACCTGCAAGAAGACCTCGACGCCATCGGGTTCAACCTTGTGGGCTTTGGCTGCACCACCTGCATCGGAAACTCGGGCCCGTTGCAGCCGGAAATCTCGGCCGCCATCAACGAGGGCGATCTGGTCGCCGCCGCCGTTTTGTCCGGCAACCGCAATTTTGAAGGCCGCATCTCGCCGGATGTGCGCGCCAACTACCTGGCCAGTCCGCCCCTCGTGGTGGCCTATGCCCTGGCCGGCGACATGAACATCGACCTCACGACCGAGGCGCTTGGCCATACGCCGGAAGGAACGCCGGTCTTCCTGAAAG
>JANNNF010000237.1:0-3006 GCA_031398405.1 Rhodobacterales bacterium
TCACGGCTCAGTTTCCTAGTGCGTTCAAACCCGCGGCCGAACTTTCGATGGCGACTGTGGTCTCTGATGTAGCCGAGCCAAAATACAGATACGTTAAGGCTGCGAAACGGTGCAAGGGTTCAGCCCTGCCGGGTTCCCCCTGCGGACCGCAGACCATCATCGGCGTTTCTGCTTCGGTTGTGGTCCCACCCCCCCGCGTGTCGGAGGCCCGGTTTGCCCGAGCAAATACGCGGTTGAACGGCACCTTTGATGAAACGGCGTTCGACCCTCCGATTCTCGGCTGAATGTCTTTTTCGCGCCCCGCGCGGATCCGCCATTCCCGATACAGGAGAACCCTATGATTTCCCGACGTTCCTTCTTTACAGCGGCCTCGGCCACTGCCGTTTCCGCCTGCATGCGTCCGCCCGTTGAGGTCACACGAACCGCAGCCGTCCCGCTCGAACCGGCGTGGCCCCCGTTGCCGACGCATTACGGCGCAATCCTTGATGAACCCTACCCGGTTCCGGCCGTCCCCGAGGGCGTGGTCCCCCCGCATCTGTGGCGGCAAGAGGTGGCCAATCCGTTCCCGTCCTATGCGCAAGGCACCATCGTGGTCGATCCAGATGCGGCCTTTCTGCATCTGATCGGGCAGGATGGCCGCGCCATGCGTTACGGTGTCGGCGTCGGTGCCGCAGGCTACGCCTGGAGCGGCGAGGCCCGGATGCAGTTTCGCCGCACCTGGCCACGCTGGAAAGCCCCCGACACGATGATCTCCCGGCGGCCGGAGTTCGAGCCCTACTCGGTGGCCAATGGCGGCATGGACCCGGGTCCCGGAAACCCCTTGGGCGCGCGGGCGCTCTATCTATTCCAGAACGGGCAGGACACGCTCTACCGCATTCACGGGGCCTGCGAGCCGCGCTATGTGGGCAAGAACGTATCTTCGGGATGCATCCGGCTTCTGGATCAGGACGTGATCGATTTGCATGACCGCGTCCGTGACGGTGTGCCCGTGATCGTTCTTGCGTCGCTGAAGGGCGAGGCGACGGCGTCGATCTACTGAGTTTTCGGGGCTTGGTATCCGGGGTTTTTTCACATAGGCCCCGGATCATTCATTTATTAGCTGACGTTCATACTAAGGCTCTTTTCGACGAGTCTGATCTTGATATTCGGTTCCCACGTCGACCCCGGCGCAGTCGTAGGCCACCGCAGCGACCGTAGCCCCGTTATTCATGAACAGCCGGGGTGAAAGGAACTGCGTGTTTGCTGGCAGATCGGCCGTGATCTCTTGCTCGAACACAGCGCCTGATACATCGTCGACGACCCGCACCCAGACCGAACCGCCTTTGGGCGGAGCCGCAATGTAAAGGGTCAGCACACCGCCCGTGGAGATGGTGAAACTCGCCCCCACGTCTGTCAGCGTCGGTGCCCCAGTGCCGTCGTTCGCGACGAATTGCCAGCGGGTATGCGTGCCGCTGGGAGCCGATGAAGTTATAGCTGAAAGTTGGTGACGAGGGGATTGGGTGGCATATCAAGGCGTTGTTGACGTGGCAGTACTCGCAGAGAAAAGGATATGCCACATGATGAAGGATCGGCTGGCAACAAAAACGTTTAAACCAAAGCGCTAATTTTTTTTTGGCTAGAGCCGGAACTGAAGCCCATCGTCTACCGTTTGCTCCTAGTAATCAATGGCGCAGCAAAAATCGTAGCGCCAATGGTCCTTTTTGTCAGAATCGAGGAAAAAATGTCAATCAGTTCCGATACAAAAGCTATGGCGCAATCTACAGCAGAAACTGTCAAAGGTACGGTCAGCGATCTGTCAGAGACGGCCGTAGATCAAGCTTATGGCCTCGCAGGGCAAGCGAAAGACGCTGTAGCGTCACAGATTTCGGGGGTTGCGACGGCTCTGCGCGAAGCAGCATCAGGCCTGTCTACCGGCTCAGTTGCCGAGCGTTCACTTGGGCACATCGCCACCAGCTTTGCTGACGCGTCCGAAAGTCTGGAGGGCAAAGATTTGGGAGAGCTTGTTTCCGCTGCGTCCGACTTGGCGAAACGCAATCCGATGGTCTTCATCGGCGGTGCTATTTTTCTTGGATTTGCGGCATCCCGCTTTATGAAGGCTTCCTCGCCTGAGGCCGCGCCGTATCGCAGTTCCGCGGACAGCAACATGATTTCGGCATCATGAGTGCGGCCGACCCCTCACAATCGACGTCCGCGCTGCTCGGCGGCTTGATGACTGATGTATCTGATCTGGTGCGCAACGAGGTGGATCTGGCGCGTGCAGAAGTTGCAGACAGTGCCAAGTCTGCTGCAGTCGCACTGGGGATGATCTTGGTTGCTACCGTGATTGCATTTGTTGCTCTGAACGTTTTGACGGGTGCAATCGTAGCGGCAATGGTCAACTATGGAATGAATAATGCTACCGCCGCGTTGATCGTGGGGGCCGTTTACGCCGTGGTGGCTGCCGTTGTGGTCGCGATGGCCATCCGCAAGCTGCGCAACATCAAATTGGTGCCAACGCGCACTGCGCACAACCTTAAGCGGGATGCCGCCACTGTTCGAGGAGCAGCGTCATGAGTGATGAACACCGAAGCATTGAAGAGATTGAGCGCGACATTGAACGGAAGCGGGCAAATATCGGCGCAGGAATCGCTGAACTGCAGGATCGCCTTTCACCTGAGACAATCGTGAGCGATGCAAAATCAGTTCTTCAGCAGAACTTTGCCGAGTTTGCTGAACCAGTCGCTCGTGCCGCGCGGACGAATCCCCTCGCGGTTGCCCTTATTGGCGTGGGCCTTGCCTGGCTGCTTGCGAGCGCCAGTCGTCCGGCCACAAGCAAAGTCCGCCAATCCTACAAAAAACCTGCTCCAATGCCAAATTCTGATCCTGACTGGCTTCGGCACGACAGTAAGGAGCCAATATCGACAATCCCATCGCGTTCCCCTGCTTCCTTCCAACCACGTCCAGCATGGGCTTACAGCTCGAACAAGGAGTTTTGAAATGAACGGTAACCAACAAGATGGCTCTTAC
>JANNNF010000316.1:0-4362 GCA_031398405.1 Rhodobacterales bacterium
CGGGCGTTCATGCTGTTCGGGCGGGTGACGGGGACGTTTGATTGATCTGTCGGCGAAGATGGGCGAATCGCCCATCCTACGTAGGATGGGCCATTCGCCCATCGTAAGAGATGACCCGCACCACGATCATGCCCGCAGCAGCGATAATCCGCGCGGGGGCGTCCGTGATGATCAGGTCGTGGTGGGCGATCGGGCTGCCGTTCACTGATGCGGGGCCGAGTGCGAACAAATACAGCGTGCCGCCTTTAGGCAGGGTCGTGTCGTGTTCCACAGTGACGGTGGGGCGGGGCAGGTGCCGGCCTGTCATCACGTTGAAATCATCTGACGGCTGATTGTGCGTACCCGTGGCCACAACCGCGATATCCCCGGGGAAAGCCACTGGGGCAAGGGGGGCGCAGGTCAGCGCCAAACCATCGCCAACTAGATTGAAGCCCGGGCCGGAAATCACCGTCAGATTGCGGTCGATGCCGGGGAAGATAGAAAACGGCCCATCCTCGCCAACTGTTGCCATCGACAGGCGCAGGTGCAGCACACCGTCCTGCTCCAGCCGCAGCAGTTCGACCGTTTGCCCGCGCCCGTTGGCCCAAGGTTGCACCTTGTAATCGTTGGGGGTCAGGTGGGTCATTCGGCGGCTGCCGGGGGGATCAGCGGGGTGGGGGACAATTCCTCAAAGTCAAAATTATCCAGCCTCCGGGCGCGCTTGGTGGCCTTGTCAGAACTGATCCTGATCTCTTCGATGTCCTTGGCCGCTTGCCCGAAATGACGGTCCAGATTGCCGACCCGTTCACCCAAGCGTTCGACATCCTTATACAATTCCGACAATTCCCGCCGGATTGCCCCTGCCTGTTCGCGCATCCGCGCGTCTTTCAGCACCGCACGCATGGTGTTCAGCGTGGCCATGCAGGTGGTGGGGGATACGATCCACACCTTCACCGCAAAGCCCTCTCTCACGATCTCGGGGAAGTTGGAGTGTAATTCGGCATAGACCGCTTCCGAGGGCAAAAACATCAGCGCGCCGTCAGCAGTTTCACCCTCCAGGATATACTTTTCCGATATCGCGCGGATATGCGCCCGTACCGCCGCCCGCATCTGCTGTGCGGCCTCCAGGCTTGCGCGCGGCGTGTCGGCGCGGCGGATCGCTTCATAAGCCTCCAACGGGAATTTCGCGTCGATCACGATGGGACCGGGCGGGTTGGGCAGATGGATCAGGCAATCGGCGCGCTTGCCGTTACTGAGTGTCGCCTGCATCGTATAGGCGTCTTTCGGCAGGGCTTTTTGCACGATGTCATGCAGTTGAATCTCGCCAAACGCCCCTCGCGTCTGTTTGTTTGACAGAATATCTTGCAGGGACAGCACGTTGCCTGACAGCTTTTCAATATTGGCCTGCGCCTTGTCGATGGTTTCCAGCCGTTGATGCAAGTCGCCCAATGACCTCGCGGTGCGGATCGAAGTGCCTTGCAGCGACTCCCCCATCGCGCGCTGCACCTCGGCCAGTCGCTGTTCCATCACTTGCAGCATAGCGGTCTGGCTGATCGCTTGCGCCTCGGACACGTGATGCAAGCCGCCCGACAGACGTTCCTGTCCTTCGCCCAGCAACTGCACCCGCTGACCCAGCCACCCCAATTCGCGCATCAGGGGGGCGGCCATATCGGCAGAGCGGCCAGACGCGCGCAGGATCAGGATGAAGAACACAAGCAGCACGGCAGCGATGCCTGCCAGCATCAGAATCTCGGGCGCGTTCCACGCGTAGGATTGGCCGAACAGGGTGATCATCTGCGGCCAAACAACCGTTCAATATCGTGCAGTTTCAACTCCACATAGGTCGGGCGGCCATGGTTGCACTGGCCGGAGTGAGGGGTGGCCTCCATCTCGCGCAGCAGGGCATTCATTTCCTCGGCGCGCATCTGGCGCCCGGACCGGACAGACCCATGACAAGCCATACGCGACAGGACGGCCTCGATTTTCGCCTGCACAAGGGCGGTGTCTCCCAGATCTGACAATTCATCCAGCAGATCGCGGATCAGGGGTTCGGCGTTGATCGGGCCAAGAATGGCCGGGGTGGTGCGGATGGCAATGGCGTGGCCCCCGAAAGGTTCGATCGTCAGACCAAGGGTCGCAAGCTGGGGCGCGGCGGACAGGATCAACGCGGCATCGGTGGGGGAAAGATCAACAATTTCAGGGATCAACAAGGCTTGGGCGGTAATGCCGGACTCTGCCATCTGCCGTTTCAGGCGTTCATACACAAGGCGTTCGTGGGCGGCGTGTTGGTCGACGATCACCATGCCGGTGGCAGTTTGGGCGATGATATAGTTTTCATGCACCTGCGCACGGGCAGCGCCAAGCGGGTGGTCGTTCAGGTCAGGTTGGGGTTCAATTCGGGCGGTCGGGGCCTCGGCAAAGCCGGGTGCTTGCCAGTTGAAGCTGCGGGTGGTGGCGGCGTTTGAGGGGCGGTCCATCTGGTAG
Source organism: Rhodobacterales bacterium (assembly GCA_031398405.1). Classification (GTDB taxonomy): domain Bacteria; phylum Pseudomonadota; class Alphaproteobacteria; order Rhodobacterales; family Rhodobacteraceae; genus JANNNF01. The sequence goes on from JANNNF010000316.1 coordinate 2,464, forward strand.
ATGCGGGGGGAGGCAGACTGCATCGCGGCGAGCGTTGCGCTGCCCACGGTGGACGAGGCGCGGTGCCCAGCACCGGTCAAGGCGGTGCGCAGGGCGGTGATTATCAAGGACCGCGCGGTTTCGGGTTCGCGAAAGCGGACTTCGGATTTGGCGGGATGGACGTTCACATCTACCCGGTCATGCGGCACGATCAGGTTCAGCACGGCGGCGGGGTGACGGTCGCGCGACAGGAAATCGTAATAGGCGGCGCGCAGGGCGCCAAGAAGGGCGCGGTCCAGCACCGGGCGGCCGTTTACGAAGACGTATTGAGCGACGCTTGAGCCGCGCGAATACGTCGGCAGGGCCGCGTAGCCCACAAGCTGCATCCCGTCGCGCGGGGCGTCGATGGGCAGGGCATTGGCGGTGAAGTCTGGGCCAAGGATGCTGGTCAGCCGCCCATGCAGCGCGTTCAGAAAATCGCCTGACTGCGGATCGGCGCGGAACACCGTGCGCCCTTCCGAGCCCGCATCGCGCAGTGTAAACCCCACCTGCGGTTCGGCCATCGCAAGGCGTTTGACCACATCGACGATGGCTTGGGTTTCGGCGCGGTCGGTGCGCAGGAATTTCAGGCGCGCGGGGGTGGCGTAGAACAGATCGCGCAGTTCGACCACGGTACCGCGCGTCAGCGCAGCAGGGCGGGGGGTGTCGATCCGGCCGCCTGCCACGGTCAGTTGGGCGGCGGCGTGCCCTTTGGCGCGCGACGTCAGCGTGAGCCTGCCCACTGCACCCAAAGAGGGCAAAGCCTCACCACGAAAACCAAAACTGTGGATATTCAGCAAGTCTGACCCGTCAATCTTGGAGGTGGCATGGCGCGACAGGGCAATGGGCAGGTCGTCGGCAGTCATACCGCAGCCATCATCTGTCACCCGGATCAAGGTTTTGCCCCCGTCGGCTATGTCGATGGAAATGCGCGTGGCCCCGGCGTCCAGCGCATTTTCGACCAGTTCCTTGACCGCAGAGGCCGGGCGTTCCACCACCTCACCTGCCGCAATACGGTTGATTGCGCCTTCGTCAAGCTGACGAATTTGGGGCCGCATGGGCGGTATGTTGGGGGCATGGGCGGTCATACCGCCATATCTAGCAGGGTGAGAGAGATTCGGCCACCATTTAGGGCTGTGTCAGGTTTGGGTGGTAGAGGAAATCGCAGCGTCCCCTGCCGCTGGCGTGGTTTTGAAACTTACAAGCCGTCAGCAAGCGCCTTTGACTTCCAGTTCTTGTAAAGGGAATTGGCCTTGATCGCCGTATGAAGCGGAAGAATTTCAGTCGCCGTGAAGATGATCGGGCTGCCTGCGTTCGACGTTCCCGTTCCAAGACCCTTTGTGGCGACCACCGCATCTGCTGCGGCACGTATGTTCGAGTCGTTTGAAGAAACGGTCATTCTGACAGTCGCGGGTGGCTGAGACTGGGTCGTTGACAATGAAAACATCGCCCCGGCGATATAAGCACAGGTTTCTGTTTCCAGATGGCTCACGGTCAGCTTTTTGTTCAGCCCCCCCATCAGATCGATAATCGCATGGGTTGCCTCATGCACAAGGTTTACCTTGTCATCGTTGCTTTGCAACCGGGAATCTTTTGCATAGATGGTGTTCTGCTCAGGGTCATAAACCGCCGCAGCGCCATCTGGGATTTGGGATGCATCGACCACACAATGAAGCCTGTTCAGATCGCAATAGCCTGCAAGTATCTGATACATCATTGTTCCGATGGTAAATTGCCCAACGGTAAAATTGACGCGCTCCATAGGCTTGTTTGCCCGAAGAAGTGCTACGACAACCCCTTTTAACTGAACATCATCAAGGCGTGACATGGAATAATCCCCTGAAGCTATTTGAAAATTTGCGTAAATTCAGATACAAGACA
>JANNNF010000375.1:0-6887 GCA_031398405.1 Rhodobacterales bacterium
CAAACCGTGTTCCCGCTGATCGCCAAGGATTATGCCCGCGCTCTGCAAGCCGAAAACCGGGTGCGCGTCGCCGCGGGCCAACCCACTTTGTCGCTAGATGAGAGTCTGAGTGCGGCATTAGAGACGAAAGCCGGGGACCTAATCCAGAAAACCCATTGGCCCAATATCGACCTGATCGGTGCGCAACTCAATCTGTATTGGGCGGAATTTCAGATACCCGTGTGGCGTATGGGCCTGCGGTCCTGGCCGCTGTGGGACGCGTTGCGAAATTTTCTGACCAATGACGGCATCCTTGACCAATATGACATCGTGTTTCTCGATACCCCGCCTGCGCTCGGGTATCTTACGATTAATTCACTGTCGGCCGCCGATATTCTGCTGGTGCCACTGGGGGCATCCTTTCTGGAATTCGACTCTACGGGGCGGTTTTTTGATATGCTGCATGCTACGTTCGCCAGTATCGAAGACGGTGAAAACAGCCAGCGCCGGGCTTTGGGGCTGGATGAGATCAAGTTTGAATGGGATGTGGTGCGCGCCATCATCACCCGCTTTGATGCCAGCCAGCAGACTGATCTGGCGAATGTGATCCAGGCCTATTTCGGTGACTTCATGACCCCCTACCGGCAGGAATTCACCGCCCTGGTGGGGCAGGCCGGTGAGCAGGTCAACGGCATCTACGAGGCCGATTACCGCGATTTCAACCGCGACACCTATTTGCGCGGTCGCGAAGCGTTTGACCGGACCTACGGCGAATTCAAGCAACTGCTGATCGGTGCGTGGTGGCGTGATGCACAAATGGCGAAAGGGGCGGATGATGGCAAAACGCAGACGGCTTGAGGCCCCCGGGGCGGCAGAACTGGCCGATCTGGAGGCAGGTTTCGCCGCGAAACCAACCCAGGACCGGCTTGGTCTGGGTGCCCCGATCGCACAGATCGCAGGTGAAATTGCCCGCAGCGCCGACCCGCTGGACATAGAAAAAAGAGTGTCTGTTGCGCGCGATAGTGTCGATGCGCAGGCCTGGCGGCTGGCCCGGCAAGAAGGCCGGGTGATCACTGAAATCCCGCTGGATGCGATTGATCTGAACCACATGATGCGCGACCGCATGATGGTTGATGCCGCCGAGATCGAAGAGCTGAAAACCTCGATCCGCAGCAACGGCCTGCGCCTGCCAATTGAGGTGCTGGCGATTGACGGAGGCCGCTACGGGCTGATTTCCGGCTGGCGGCGGGCCACCGCGGTTCAGGCCCTGCATGACGAAAACCCGGATGCCCCCCCCACCATCATGGCCTTTATTCGCCCTCCCAATGAGGCAGGTGCCCTGTATACCGCGATGGTTGAGGAAAACGAACTGCGCGCCCAGATCACCCCCTATGAACGCGGGCGCATCGCCGTGATGTCGGCCAGGCTCGGGGCGTTTCCCGATACAGAGGCCGCAATAGAGACGATTTTTGCCGCGGCTTCTAAAGCCAAGCGGTCCAAGATCCGCAGCTTTGCCTTTGTGCATGAAGAACTGGGCGACATGCTGCAGTATCCGACCGATCTGTCGGAACGAAATGGGCTGCGATTGGCCTTTGCGCTGCGCGAAGGCTATGCCGATCAGCTTCGCCATGCCCTGATCCGCACTGCCAGCAGCAGTCCGGCCTATGAATGGGCCATGTTAGAGCCTATTGTGGCCGCAGCCGAGGCGGTAGAGCGGCGCCCCGAACGTGGCGGGCGCCCCCGTAGCAGCTTTGCCAAAGCGACGGGCCAGCCGCAGCCCCTGGCCAATGGCATCAGCATGGAGAGGGTGATGCATGAGGATGGCTATTCCATCCGGTTGCGCGGCGATGTGGTCGATGCCGAAATGATTGATCTGCTGATGGGCGATCTGCGCCGCAGGCTTGGGCCCCGCCTGATCAGGGACACCTGACATGGAAACCCCGATCGCCCGCCCCTGCCCCGGCTTTACAGGGTTTCGCCGCGAAACCCGGGATCTATCCACCACTTTCTTGCCGAGCCTTGCGAACAACAGTTCCGCTGTCTGCATTCTGCCGATATGGAGAAAGAAACCCCGGTGCGGACATCGCACGGGATATCTCTGCGGGGGCGATGCGCCATGCCATTGAAAACGGTCCTGCTGGGACTTTTGCTGATGCTTGGTGCCTGCGGCAGCCTGCCCCGTGGGGCTGGCCTGCAAAGCGAAGTGTTGGGGCGCGGGGCCAAGGCTGCCGCCAAAGAGGCCGAGGCCGACCCTGCTGCCTATGCCAGCGCCGAATTTTCGGTCGAACCCATCACCCGCAGCAGCCTTGCCCGCTATGCCGGCTGGCCTGCCATCGGAGCCGGGCAACGGGCGTGGATCAAACGGGTTGATCAGCCCAACACCCGGGTCATCGCCTCTGGTGACATGGTAACGGTGTCTATCTGGAGCACCGAGGAAAATGGCCTGCTGACCGCGGCGGGCGAGCGGTTCGTCAACCTGCCCCCGGCGCAGGTGTCGTCCAGCGGACAGATCTTCCTGCCCTACATCGGGCCGACCAAGATCAGCGGCATGTCGCCCGAACATGCCCGCAGCGTGATTGAAAAGGCCTATGTGGCCGTCACCCCCTCGGCGCAGGTGCAGCTTGCGCTGACGGAAGGGCGGCAAAACACGGCCAGTGTCATCGGCGGGGTTGCAAACCCCGGCCCGTATCCGCTGGCCGATCAGGATGTGACAGTGCTGGATATCGTGGCCGCATCCGGCGGGGTGACCGCCAATCTGGTCAACCCGCAGATCAAGCTGCAACGCGGCGACCGCACCTATGCCATCTCGATGAGCCGGCTGATGAATGACACCTCCCTGAACACCACGCTGGCGGGCGGCGACCGCATCTTTGTAGAGACCGACAGCCGCTATTTTCTGTCTCTGGGGGCCGCAGGGACCCGCGCCCAACACCAGTTTCCCCAAGAAACCGTCTCTGCGCTGGATGCCTTGTCGATCATCGGGGGGGTGGCGGCGGAACGGGCCAACGCGCAAGGGATTCTGGTGCTGCGCACCTATCCGGCCAATACCGTGCGCACTGACGGCAGCGGGCCGCGCAATGTGCGCAGCATCTTTACCCTTGATCTGACCAGCGCTGACGGGCTGTTCAGCGCGGGCGAGTTTCAGATTCAGGCGGGCGATCTGATCTATGTCACCGAAAGCCCGCTGATCAGCGCGCGCAACGTCTTTGGCGTGATCGGCAGCGTCTTCGGGCTGAGCACGCAGGCCGATCGTCTCAGTCAGTAGGCGCAGCAGCCTGTGCCATTCTGGACAATCGTTGTGCTGCCTCGACAAGGGCTGCGGGGTCGGCGCGGCCATTGTGCAGCGCCAGCACGGCCCCCAAAGCGCCCGCCTCAGCCATCGCGCGGCGCACGGCTTCGGCTTGTGCGCCCAGATCAAAGCAGATCACCGGCAGGCCGGTAGAGAGGGCTTCATGGGTGGTAAAGGAAAACGTCTCGGGGCAGACAGACGGGATCAGCCAGCAGGTGATGCCATAGCGCGCCACGAGGTCAGGGATGTCATGCACCTCATAGGGGCCATGTACCCGGGCCGGACGGCGCAGATCGTAGGCAGGGTCCAGATTGCCCAGCAGCACCAGACCGGCACTGCGATCGCGCGCCAGATGCTGTGACAAGGCCGCCAGCACGCCGGCACCCTTGTGGCTGCCAAGGTTGCCCAACACGCCGATCACCGGGGCCGCACCCGGGCGGACCGCAAGCCGGGGCAGGGTGGCGCGCAGCTGATGCGGGCGCAGCACAAGACGCGCGCCCAGATCGGGGCCCAGATCAGGATAAGCCGCCCGCATCAGGTTTGCGCTGTCTTGCGAAAACACGGTGACCTGTGCCGCCTCCGCCAGCACCGCCCCCCAGGCCTTGCGCCATGCCGCCAGACCGATCCATGTGCCATCCGGGCGTTGCACGCGGTGGCTGCGCCCGGCCTTTCCGGCATCGGCTTGCAAAGACGGCGTGCCGTGAAACACCCCGTTGCTGTCCAGCAGGGTGTAGGACGGGCTGATGGTCAGGTAATCATGCACCATCACCTCCAGCCGCTGCCCCTGTGCGAGGTCCAGCAACAGGTCCGGCAAGGCGACCGGGTCGGGATCGCCCACCCCACAAGAATAGATCACATCGCGCCGTGGCAGGATCTGCAGCAGCCGCAAGATCAGATCGCGGTCATTGCTGCACCCGCGCGTCACCCCCGCCGGGCTGTGCAGGTCAATCTGCCAGCGGTATTCCCCCCCCACCCGCAACACCACAGCAGCCCCTAGGCGCCCGATGTCTGCGGCGATGCGGTGTTGCAGGAAATGCTCGGCACCGCCCCCCATGGCATGGCCCAGATAGACCGGCACGGCAGCCCCCGAAGACCCTGCCCCCAAAGACCCGGCCCACCCCAGCCCAAGCGCCAGCCGGGTGGTCAGCAACGGATCGTCGGCGATGAACTGCTGCACCTCGATGTCGAACTGCGGATAGCGGTTTGAGATGCGCGCGCCATTCTGCCGGATCAGCTGTTGCTTGGCCTCGGACCCGAAACTGGTGCCGCCGCGATGCTCGACAAACAGATTGCCCAGACAGACATGGCGCCCGCCAAGGCTGCGCACCTTCTGGCACCAGTCCACCTCTTCGCCGTAGCCCCGGCCAAAGGCAGGGTCGAACTGCGGCACCTGCGCCAGATAGCGCGGGCTGAGCGCCATGCAAAACCCGACCCCGGTCGGGGTCTCGGGCAGATCGGGCAGCATCCGGCGGGCCACGGCGTCGATCCGGTCAGCCGCCCCGAGGATCAGACCCAAGGGGGCGCAGATCACCGGAACCCCCATCAGTTCGGCGTCATTCGACATCGGCGTCACACTGGCCACACCGGGGTCGGCCAACAGGGGGGCCACCAGCCGCGAGGCCCAGTCCTGCGGCACCAGCGCATCGGCGTTCAGCAAGATCACCGGATCCTGACCCGGCTGAGCGCCAAGGTGCGCGAAAGCCCGGTTCATCGTGCCGATGAAACCCAGATTTTCAGGGTTTTCCAGCAGGGTGGCCCGTGGCTCGGCTTTTACCCACTGACGCAGGAAGGTGGCCACACGCGGGTCGGGCGAGGCATCGTCGATCAGCAGCAACCGCCAGGGCAGATCGGTGTGGCGCTGCACCCGCCCCAGCACGTCGGCCAGCAGATCAAAGCCCTGATAGACCGGCAGCACGATGGTGACAGCGCACCCCCCGGGGGGAGGGGGCAAGGTTGGGGGCAGGGCTGGAAACACCGCCCCGTCCAGCGGGCGGTCTTCCACCATCGCCCCCAAGCCAAGCAGTTGCTTGACCCGGGCCCGGGCCCCCAGATCGTGATGGCGCAACCAGCGCACCGCTGATGGCAGCGCCCAGAGACTGGCCGCCCCAAAGCGCGGCCACAGGGCCAGCCTGCCTGCTTGCAGGCGGCGGGCCGAAAAGCAGGGCAGGCTGTGGCTGTGTGGCTGGCCGTCCCAGGTGTAGGACAGGGTGGGCTGAGCGCTGGCAAAGGGCAGTTCCAGCCGAAACGGGGTGATGGCGGCCTGCGTTCCAGACTGCGGCCCAGACTGCGGCCCGGGCTGGGTTCCGGGCTGCGGCCCGGGCTGGGTCCACAACCGCCGCCGTCCGGCAAGATCCAGCACCAGATGCGGGGCGGCGGTTTGCCCTTCAACGATCAGCCGGCCATTGTGCAAGGCGATACGGGTGATCTGCCCGGCCCCTGAGGCCAAAGGCAACCCTTCTTGCTGCAATGCCAGATGCCGGGCGGCATAGCGGTCAAACACGCGTCGCACTCTGCCTGCCACTCGGCCCGTCCTTTTCTTCACCGCTGCGCTCTGTGATCTAACGGCTGGTGGCAGAGGTGTCCACCAAGCTGGTCTGGTGGGCTGGTCCGGGTGGGGTCAGCCGGCGGGGCTGCCGTCTTTTGAAGGTTTCGCCGCGAAACCGCCGTGCCCGGCGCTGTCTGCGGCCCAAAGGCCGGTCAACAGGTCGGCCACGCCGCGCCATGCAGCCTCGATGGCATCGCGTTGCGGCGCATAGACCAGCCGGCCGACATCGCGGTAATCCAGATCGTAGAACTGCGCCGCCCGGCCTGCGGCGATCTGTGGAATTTCCGGCAGGGCGGCAGGCAGTACTGTGGCAGGCAGCACTGCGGCAGGCAGCACTGTCGCCCCAAGCCGGGCGGCAGTGCTTGCCAGCAGGGCGGCGGCACCCTGACCCGCCCGGGTCGGCAGCACGGCCACCCCGCGCCATTGCATGGGCTGTGCGGTCTGCCCCAGAGCCTGCGCCGTCATGCGGGCCTCTGCCTCGAGCGTGCCCAAGGCGCGGGACAAGGCCGCAATCCCCGCACCCAGCCCGTTCAGCGCGCCCGGAACAAGGGGCAGGGGGGCCAGCAGCACATCGGCCGAGGCCAGCATCGACAAGGCCAGCGGCCCCAGCCCGCGCCCGGTGTCACACAAGATCAGGTCATAGTCGCGGCGCAGCCCGTCGGAGGTCAGGGCCTGCGCCAGAGCCTGCCAGGGCTGCCAGCGGGGCTGCGCCATCCGCCAGCGCCCGATCTGCAGATCGGCCTGCATCAGGCCCGGGGCTGCGGGCAAAAGGTCAAGCCCCGGCCACTGTGTCGGGCGGATCAGATCTGCGGCCTGCAAGGTCAGGGCAGTGTTCAGAACAGCGTCCATAGCCAAGGGGGCTTCGCCCCGATCCATCCGGGCCTCATTGCCCTGCCGCAGATGCAGGGCGGCCGCCCGGGCAATCAGCCCCAGAACACCCAATTCATGCGCAGGGCTTGCCAGCAGCGCCTGTGTCACGCCGCCTCCCGGCCCTGAGTCTGGTCCTGAGTCTGGTCCTGCGGCGGCATCCGCGTCAATCAGCAAGACCCGGTAGCCCGCCAACGCGGCCGCCGT
>JANNNF010000111.1:0-9303 GCA_031398405.1 Rhodobacterales bacterium
GGGGAGTTCAACTGAAATGGCGATGCGGCTGACATCCTCGGGCGGGATAAAGCTGCCCGGGACTTTCAGCATGAAGTAAACCGACACGATCAAAATACCGATGGCACCGACCAGCGTGATATAGCGGGCCGGAAATCGGAAGCTGCGGGGCCGGAACAGCCCGCCGATGAACGGCAGTCCTTTGAGGAAATTCAGCAGCCACAGCGGGTTTGGCAAACGAATGCCGCCCGCCGCCGTGGTACGCACCACCCACAGATAGCCGCGCATGATGGCGCCGTCTTCAGAGTGTTTCTCCTCGGCGTCTTTCGCGCTCATCAGATACGCCGCCATCATGGGCGTGATCAGGCGGGCGACGAGCAATGAAAACAGCACGGCAATGGCGACCGTCAGGCCGAATTGTCGGAAGTATTGTCCCGGGATTCCGGGCATGAACGACACCGGCACGAACACCGCCACGATGGTGAAGGTGGTGGCGATGACGGCAAGGCCAATCTCGTCGGCAGCCTCGATCGACGCGCGGTAGGGGGTTTTGCCCATGCGGATGTGGCGGGCGATATTTTCAATCTCCACAATCGCATCGTCGACCAGAATCCCGGTGGCTAGGGTGATGGCAAGGAAGGACACAAGGTTCAGTGAGAACCCGAGCATGTCCATGATCCAGAACGTGGGCACCGCAGACAGCGGCAGAGCGACAGCAGTGATCAGGGTGGCGCGCCAGTTTTTAAGGAAGGCAAACACCACCAGAATGGCAAGGATTGCGCCTTCAATCAGGGTGTGCAGTGCGGCTTCATAGTTGCCGTAGGTGTAGAAAACCGTTTCATCGACAAGGCTGATGCCAACCTGCGGATATTTCGCGCGGATGGTGTCCAATTGCGTGTTGACCACTTCGGCCACAGAAACCTCGGACGCACCCTTGGCGCGGAAAACTGAGAAGGTCACGACCTGTTTGCCGTTCAGGCGGCTGAACGATCGCAGTTCTTCAAACGTGTCGATCACCTCGCCAAGGTCCGACAAGCGGACTTTCTGGCCGGACGGCAGCGAAATTGTGGTGGCCGCCAGTTTTGCCACGGTGGACGCATCGCCAAGCGTGCGGATCGCCTGCTCGCCGGCCCCGATTTCAGAGCGCCCGGCACCCAGATCGGTGTTGGTGGCGCGCAACTGCGCGTTCACCGCACTGGCGGTGACGCCGTAGCTGCCCATTTTCACCGGATCGAGTTCGACGCGAATTTCACGGTTTGCGCCGCCATAACGGTCGATCCGGCCCACGCCAGGTTTGCCTTGCAGGGCGCGCTTGATCTTGTCATCGACGAACCATGACAGCTCTTCGATGGTCATATCCGGGGCAGAGGCCGCGAAGGTCATGATCGCCTGACCCTCCACGTCAATCCGGGTCACAACCGGGGCCTCGATATCACCGGGCAGATCGCCCCTGATCTGGTCGATGGCATCTTTGGTGTCTGACACGGCCTTGTCGGTGGCAATGTCCATGCGGAATTCGACGGCAGTGGTCGACACGCCATCGGTGACAGTAGAGGTTACGTTCTTGACCCCGGTCACGCCCGCCACGGCATCCTCGATTTCCTTGGTGATCTGGGTTTCCATCTCAGCGGGCGCTGCCCCGGGTTGCGCCACAGTGATGGCGACCAAAGGCACGTCGATGTTTGGAAACCGGGTGATCGGCAGAGCGTTGAAACTTTGCCAGCCCAGTACCAGCAGCAAGAAAAAGCCAAGCAACGGGCCGATGGGATTGCGGATGGCCCAGGCGGAAAAGTTCATCGGGATGACCTCAGTTGGTGCCGCTGTCCGAGCCAGTCGTGGCCGGGATCGGGTTGATCTTGTCGCCGGGGCGCACGAACGACCCGGCTTTGGTGACAACGGTGTCGCCTGCGGCAATACCGGACAGAATTTCGACCAGCCCGCCGTCGCGGATGCCGGTCGTGACGGATACACGTTCAACCAGGCCGTCCTTGACGCGCATCACGGTGGCTCCGTCAGCAGATGAACCAACGGCGGTGACCGGCACTGCTAGTGCATCGCGGGTGACAACCAGAATTTCGGCATCAACAAACATGCCGGACCTAAGCTTTTCAGGCGCGTCCAGTGTGATCCGGGCACGACCAAGCCGGGTCAGTGTGTCAATCGTGGGTTCGACCAGCCGGACGGTGCCGGTCAGGGCCTCGGTCAGGCCAACGGCATGCAAGGCAGCCTTCTGTCCGCTTGCGACCCGCAAAAGATCACCCTCGGCCTCATCGGCGCGCAGTTCCAGCGCCCCGTCGCGCACCAGCACGAACATGGGCGTGGCCGCGGCAGACGCCACCGACCCAAGCGTGGCATTGCGTTCCACCACTTCACCCGCATAGGGGGCTTTCACCTCGGTGCGGGTCAGTTGAAGATCGACATTGGCCAGTTGGGCCTCGGATAGGGCCAGTTGCGCACGCGCAGCCTCGAGGGACTGAATGGCGACCGATACCCTTGCGGTGGCCGACACCGCATTGGCCGAGGCTGTATCAGCCGCAGCCTGAGAGGCAGAGCCTTGGGCTTTCAGCTTGGATGTGCGGTCTGCGACGCGCTGCGCCTCGGCGGCAGAGCTTTGCGCCTCCAGCAATTGCGCCTCGGCTTGTGCGATTGTAGCGCGTGATGATGCGCGCGAGGCGATGCTTTGCGCTTTTTGCAGCTCCAGCGTTGACGCCGACAGCCGGGCCAGCACTTGGCCTGCCGTCACCATATCGCCCACTTCGGCCAAAAGCGCCTCTATCGGCTGACCTTCGATCAGGGGCTGCACCTGCACCTGTTCCACCGGTCCGACCAAACCGGTGGCAATCACTCGGTCGGTCAGGCTTTGCAGCTCAACGGTAGATACGGTTATGGCGGGCAAGCTGGGGGTAATAGCGGGGGTTTCGGTGGCGGCGGTCGCCTCGGACTGTGCCAGGGCAGGCGCGCCGAGCCCAAAAACCAACGAGATCAGAAGGAGAGATGTCAATCGCATGGTCAATTCAGCCTTTAACTGCATCAGCAGAAATATCATCAAGCGTACGTTCGATCATTTGCATCACCAGCTCGGCGACAGAGTCTGCGTCAGCCCCGGTTGCGTTGTGGCGCATGGCGCAGGCCTTGAACAGCATCACGATCATGGCAGCGTGAGCCGCGTACCGGTGGCCCGCGTCGACAAGCGTGCGCCGGGTGGCGAGGGCAAACACAGCGGTCAGATGCTGAGCAATCTCAGCCTCCATCCGGCTGGCAGCGGCACCGATTTCGGGTTTGCGCAAGGCGGCCGCCGTAATTTCGGCCCAAAGACGGCCATCCTCGGCGCAGTCGTCTTGCATCAGGCGAAAGCGGAATTTCTCACGCAGGCCCTGCATCGGGTCGGCATGGGTCTGGATCGCTGCGAAATCCTGTTCGATATCGCGCAGATCAAGCCCCACCATGCCTTCGACAATTGCAGCCTTCGAAGGGAAATAGCGGTAAAAGTTACCGACACTCATTCCCGCGGCGCGTGCCAGATCCTGCATTGATGCGCCGTCAAAGCCCTTTTCGGCAAAAACCGGGCGCAGAGAGGCCAGAATGGCGGTGCCACGCTCCTCTATTCCAATGGCCAGATTGGTCGCTGTTAACATTGGTTTTGCTGCTTCGCTGCAAGAATGAACATTCATTCACTGAATTAGGCAAGTTCTCGCAAACGTCAAGAGGAATCTGGCGAAATCGAACTGACTAGTTCAGTTATCGTTGCGCCCCTTGGCATCTGCTTAAGTTTCGCTCAAAAGCATTGCGCGCGCGGCGTCCCAAAACCAGATGCGCGCCGCGAGCAGGAGACGATAATGGCCACTGGATTCGGATTTACGCTGGCCGCCACCGACGGCAAGGCCCGAACCGGGGTAATTTCCACGACACGCGGTGATATCCGTACACCGGCATTCATGCCAGTGGGCACGGCCGCCACAGTCAAGGCGATGCTGCCGGGGTCGGTGCGGGCCACTGGCGCGGATATCCTGCTGGGCAACACCTATCATCTGATGCTGCGCCCCACAGCGGAACGGATTGCGGCACTTGGAGGCCTGCACCGGTTCATGAACTGGGACCGTCCCATCTTGACAGATTCCGGCGGTTTTCAGGTGATGAGTTTGACGGGGCTGCGCAAGCTGACCGAAGAAGGGGTCAAGTTCTCCAGCCATATCGACGGGTCCAAGCATATGCTGTCGCCCGAACGCAGCATGGAGATTCAGAAATTGCTGGGGTCGGACATCGTGATGTGTTTCGACGAATGTCCGGCTTTGCCTGCGACCGATGCCGAGGTGGCGAAATCCATGGCGCTGTCGATGCGGTGGGCACAACGATCGCGCGATGCCTTTGGCGACAGGCCGGGTCACGCGCTGTTCGGGATCATGCAGGGCGGCGTCACACGCGAGTTGCGCGAGGAATCAGCCAATGCGCTGACGGCCATCGGGTTTGATGGCTATGCCGTCGGCGGTCTGGCGGTGGGCGAGGGGCAAGAGGCGATGTTTGGCGTTCTGGACTATGCGCCGGGGTTCCTGCCGGACGACAAGCCGCGCTATCTGATGGGTGTGGGCAAGCCCGACGACATCGTGGGGGCGGTGGAACGCGGCATCGACATGATGGATTGCGTGCTGCCTTCCCGGTCGGGCCGCACGGGACAGGCTTTTACGCGTCATGGCGTGGTCAACATCAAGAACGCCCGCCACATTGACGACCCCCGCCCGCTGGATGAGACTTGCACCTGCCCCTGCTGCCAAGGATACAGCCGCGCTTATCTGAACCATGTGTTCCGCAGTCAGGAAATCATCGCCTCGATGCTGATCACCTGGCACAATTTGCACTACTTTCAGGAATTGATGCAGGGCCTGCGCGACGCGATTGCGGCAGGGGGCTTGGCCGCGTTTGTGGCCAATTTCCATGCTGGCCGGGCGAACGGGGATATTGAGCCGCTGTAGCTTTGGCGCACAAAGCCATCTGGGGTATGCGCTGTGGCGCACAGGAAATAGTCGCGCACGCCCCTTGTGCAGCCGCAGCATAAGCATAGGTCAAAGAGGAACCGGGTGGTGTGGCGGCGTGTTGACCCGCTGAAACCGTCCATGACTCGGTTCACGAAATTCCCCTGACAGGAGCCTGTCCCAATGACTGACGCTTTGTTCACCCCCTATACCGCTGGCGATCTGGTGCTGAAAAACCGCATCGTGATGGCACCGTTGACCCGCAACCGGGCTAGGCCTGAAGACGACACCCCCTATGATATCCATGCCGAATATTACTCGCAGCGGGCAGGGGCCGGGCTGCTGATCACGGAAGGCTCGCAAATCTCGCCCGAGGGCAAAGGCTATGCCTGGACGCCGGGGATTTACTCGGCGGCCCAAGTGGCGGGCTGGAAGAAAGTTACCGACGCCGTTCATGCAAAGGGCGGAAAGATCGTGATCCAATTGTGGCATGTGGGCCGGATCAGCCACACATCCCTTTTGAATGGCAATGCTCCAGTGGCACCATCGGCTATTGGGTCGGCGTCAAAAACCTTTGATGGCAAAGGGTTTGTCGAAACTTCTGTCCCGCGTGCGCTCGAAACTGATGAAATGGGACGCCTGGTCAACGATTACCGCAACGCTGCCAAGAATGCCAAGGATGCGGGCTTTGACGGGGTCGAGATTCATGCGGCCAATGGTTATCTGATCGACCAGTTCCTGCGCGACACTTCGAACCACCGCACTGATGGTTATGGTGGGTCGATTGAAAACCGTGTTCGGCTACTGCGCGAAGTGGTCGGAGTTTGTGCCGAGGTTCTGGGGGCAGGCCGCGTCGGTGTGCGCCTTAGCCCGTTTTCGAATGCCAATAACGTCGGCATGGACAGCGATACCGTTGCCACCTTCAGTGCCGCGATTGATGTGCTGAACGAAGCGGGGGTAGCCTTCCTGCACATGGTCGAAGGCCAGACCGGTGGCTCGCGTGAGTGGCCCGATGGCGCACTGGAAATCCTGCGCGCGCGCTTCAATGGGGCGTATATGGCCAACAATGGCTATGATCGCCAGTCAGCGATTGCGGCCGTTGGGGCGGGGCACGCTGATCTTGTGGCGTTTGGCATGCTCTACATCTCCAACCCCGATCTGGCCGAGCGGCTGGCACTGGACGCACCGCTTAATCCGCTGCCGACCGAGGGGCTGTATGGTGGGGGCCGCGAAGGTTATACCGACTATCCGGCAATGGAGACGGTAGCGGCGTAAGGCTGAACGGATCAATGACTGCTCTGCGCCCCCGGCTTTGTGATGGGGCTCAGGGCAATTTGTTGCCATGGGATCCCTGAAAACGAGTCGGGCAGTGAAGGAAACATCTTGAGCAGGTGCCTAAAAAATAGGCAGTATTGCCAAGTATGCTGAAAGATTTGTAAAATTTCCATGTGAGTTTTTGCATACCATGGTGTATCAAAGCGTGAGGCATCCAGACCGGGGCACCAAACCGCGTGAAATTCCTGCAAACCTTTTGTGTGGTGGACGAACTGTCCCGATTGCTTTGGGTCGGTGGCGACTGGGGTGATTTTGCGCGCGACAATGGCGGTGATATGATTGTCGCCGACAAGGTTTTGTGCACCAGCCTTTTGCAACACATTGCCGATGAACGGACGGCTGCGGCGATTGTCACCATTCTTGACCGGGTGCTGGACGCCCAGACAAATTTCCATCTGCATTATCGATGTGACAGTCCCGCTCATAAACGCGAATTGCTGATGACCGTCACACCGCTGCGCGAGCGGCGTGTGCTGATCACCCACGATCTGCTGGACGCGCAAGCCATGCCGTTCCGGGGCGAATGGTGGCACCATGATGCGCGGTCGCCGGATATGAAGTGTTCGTTCTGCTGTTCTGTGCGCCAGCGAAGCGGGAGGTGGGTCGATCCGTTCCAGTCCGATACACCTCACCCCGCATCGGTCTGTTACACGGTCTGTCCAACATGCGACGGCCGTATTGTCACGGCATTTGACGACATGACCACGCGTGCAGCCACGGAATTGGCCCGCCAAACGACTGGCCAGCGCCAACATTTTGATAGCTGACACTTCGCTTCACAAAGTGTTTCCAAGACCGCTCTGATCCTTGCTATTCCGCCCTTGCCGTTCTGCGCGCCCAGTCGCATGATGGGTACCCAAGACGGCGGCCGGAAATGATGGGCGCGAAGGTCCAGGTGGTTGACACCCCTCCTTTGCACCCCCAAATATAGCTGCCACCCTAGGGGAAGGTCCAAGCGCTGCCGATGATCGGGGCCGAACCTTCCTGCCGAAAAGGATACGCAATGACCGAACCTCTTTCCTCCAGCTATCCGGTTTTGCCGCTGCGCGACATTGTCGTGTTTCCCCACATGATTGTTCCGTTGTTCGTGGGGCGTGAAAAATCAGTGCGCGCGCTGGAAGAAGTGATGCAGGACGACAAGCAGATCTTGCTGTCCTCTCAGATCGACCCGTCCGTTGACGACCCCACCACCGATGGCATCTATCGCACCGGTGTATTGGCCAATGTGCTGCAACTGCTGAAATTGCCCGATGGCACAGTTAAAGTGCTGGTTGAAGGCAAGGCACGGGTGCAGATCACCGCATTTGTCACCAACCCCTCGTTCTTTGAGGCCCGCGCAGAATTGCTGACGGAAACCATGGGCGACCAGCCTTCCGTAGACGCACTTGTACGCGCCGTGGGCGAGGAGTTTGAGCGGTATGCCAAGGTCCGCAAGAACATTCCCGAAGAAGCTTTGGCGGCAGTGTCCGAGACCCGTGAGCCAGCACGCCTGGCCGATCTGGTGGCAGGCCATCTGGGCATTGACGTGGCCCTGAAGCAGGATTTGCTGGAAACACTGACCGTTTCGGAACGGCTGGAAAAGGTCTTTGGCCAGATGCAGGGCGAAATGTCCGTGCTGCAGGTCGAGAAAAAGATCAAGTCCCGCGTGAAAACCCAGATGGAACGCACGCAGCGCGAATATTATCTGAATGAGCAGATGAAGGCCATTCAGAAGGAATTGGGCGACGGCGAGGACGGTCAGAATGAGATCGCCGAGCTTGAGGCCCGTATCGCAAAGACCAAGTTCACGAAAGAGGACCGAGAAAAGGCCGAAGCAGAGATCAACAAGCTGAAGAACATGACCCACATGAGCGCCGAGGCCACGCTGGTGCGCAACTATCTGGACTGGCTGCTGTGCGTGCCGTGGGGGGTCAATTCCCGCGTCAAGAAAGACCTGTTCAAAGCACAAGAGGTGCTGGACGCCGATCACTATGGCCTTGAGAAGGTCAAGGAACGCATCGTTGAATATCTGGCAGTCCAGGCGCGGTCTGCCAAGCTGAAGGGGCCGATCCTGTGCCTCGTTGGCCCCCCCGGTGTGGGTAAAACGTCGCTTGGCCGGTCGGTTGCCAAGGCCACGGGGCGCGAGTTCATCCGCATCAGCCTTGGCGGTGTGCGAGACGAGTCTGAAATTCGCGGCCACCGTCGTACCTACATTGGGTCGATGCCCGGAAAGATCATTCAGGCGCTGAAGAAGGCCAAGACAGCCAACCCGCTGATCTTGCTGGATGAAATTGACAAGATGGGTCAGGATTTCCGGGGCGATCCGGCATCTGCCCTGCTGGAGGTGCTGGACCCGGAACAGAACAACACCTTCGTCGACCATTATCTTGAGGTCGAGTATGACCTGTCGAACGTGATGTTCATCACCACGGCCAACAGCTACAACATGCCAGGGCCCTTGCTGGACCGGATGGAGATCATTCCGCTGTCGGGCTATACCGAAGATGAAAAGTCCGGAATCGCCAAGGGACACCTGATCGACAAGCAGATCAAGGGCCACGGGTTGAAGAAGGGCGAGTTCAGCATCACGGATGCCGCGCTGACCGAAATGATCCGTACCTACACCCGTGAAGCCGGGGTGCGGAACCTTGAACGGGAAATCGCGAAACTGGCGCGCAAGGCAGTGACCGAGATCATCAAGAAAAAGACGGCATCGGTCGAAGTGACGCCAGAAAATCTGGAAAGCTTCCTCGGCGTCTCACGCTATCGCTATGGTCTGGCCGAACTTGAGGATCAGGTCGGCGTTGTGACAGGTCTTGCGTGGACATCAGTTGGCGGGGAAATCCTTTCAATTGAAGCGCTGCGCCTGCCGGGCAAGGGCCGGATGAAGACCACCGGCAAACTTGGCGACGTGATGAAGGAAAGCATCGAGGCGGCAGCGTCTTATGTCAGGTCCATCAGCCCCGAACTGGGGATCAAGCCGCCCAAGTTTGAAACGATGGACATTCACGTCCACGTTCCCGACGGTGCCACGCCCAAGGAC
>JANNNF010000410.1:0-3648 GCA_031398405.1 Rhodobacterales bacterium
TCCTTGATACCTGCGACCGGCTGTGCGTGATGTATTCCGGCGAAGCGGTGGAGACCGGCAATGTGGTGCAAGTGTTTGACAAGATGCGCCATCCCTACACCCAGGCTCTGTTCCGCTCGATCCCGCTGCCCGGGGCGGACAAGAACTCGCGCCCGCTGGTGGCAATTCCCGGCAACTTTCCGCTGCCCCATGAACGGCCCCCGGGCTGCAACTTTGGCCCGCGCTGCGATTACTTTCAGGATGGCCGCTGCAACGCGGGCGATATCCCAATGTCCACTGTTCCGGGTGATGACCGCCACGCCAGCCGCTGTGTGAGATGGCAGGAAATTGACTGGAACGCCCCGATGGCGGTCAGCAATGCCAAGGAAAGGCTGCCCGTCGGCCGCGTCGTCCTGAAGATGGAGGATCTGCGGAAGTATTATTCCGTCTCCTCTGGTGCCTTCGGCGGGGGTGCGACCAAGGTGGTCAAGGCCAATGAAACGCTCAGCTTCGAGGCCCGTGAGGGCGAGACTCTGGCGATTGTGGGCGAGAGCGGTTGCGGCAAGTCCACCTTCGCCAAGGTTTTGATGGGGTTGGAAACCGCGACCTCTGGCAGCATCATGCTGTTTGATGAAAACGTGCAATCGACGCCGATCCAAAAGCGCAACGTCGATACGGTGTCCAGCGTGCAGATGGTGTTCCAGAACCCGTTCGATACGCTGAACCCGTCGATGACCGTGGGTCGCCAGATCATCCGCGCGCTGGAGATTTTCAAGCAAGGCAATTCCGATGCCGAGCGGGAAGCCCGGATGCTGGAATTGCTGGACCTTGTAAAGCTGCCGCGCGCCTTTGCCGAGCGGATGCCACGGCAGCTGTCGGGCGGGCAGAAACAGCGCGTCGGCATCGCCCGCGCCTTTGCGGGCGGCGCCAAGGTCGTGGTGGCGGACGAACCTGTTTCGGCGCTGGATGTGTCGGTGCAGGCCGCCGTGACCGATTTGTTAATGGAGATTCAGCGCAAGAACCGCACCACCTTGCTGTTCATCAGCCATGATCTGTCCATCGTGCGTTATCTCAGCGACCGGGTGATGGTGATGTATCTGGGCCATGTGGTGGAAATGGGCACCACTGATCAGGTGTTCCAGCCGCCCTACCACCCCTACACCGAGGCGCTGCTGTCTGCCGTGCCGATTGCCGACACCAAGGTGGTCCGCAAGCGCATCGTGCTGGAAGGCGATATCCCGTCCGCGATGAACCCGCCACCCGGCTGCCCGTTCCAGACCCGCTGCCGCTGGAAATCACACGTCCCCGGCAATTTGTGTGAAACCGTGATGCCGCCGGTGCAGATACTGGCTGGGGGGCATCAGATAAAATGCCACCTGTCGTCAGAAGTGCTGGCGCAGATGGAACCTGTGATCAAGATTGCGGCCGAGTAAGCCACAGGGACCCCCAAATTATTGTGCCTGACGCAAGGGCAAGAGTGCTTAAACCCATGTTCGGAACGGTGACACCCATTACCCTGAACAACGCTTCAGTCATCACTGTCACAGCCGCACAGTTTGCTGTGCTGGATGTGGATGGCGATGCAATCGACGATTGTAGCCTGCATATCTTTGCGGCACCAAGTCTGTCCGCGGGCGATCTGATCTTGTGACGGGGCAAGGGGTGTGTCTGGTTCGGGCGCGCGCTGGCCCCGCAGATCCTAGCCCAAAATTGCCTTCACATAATTTTTCGTCTCGGCAAACGGCGGGATACCGCCGTGCTTTTCCACAGCACCCGGCCCGGCGTTATAGGCGGCAAGCGCCAGCCGCCAACTGCCGAATTTATTATACATCATCGACAGATAGCGCGCGCCTCCTTCAAGGTTCTGATGCGGGTCGCTGATATCGACGCCCAGCTTTTTCGCCGTTCCCGGCATCAGTTGCGCCAGCCCCGTGGCCCCTGCGATCGACACCGCCCCCGGATTCCAGCCAGACTCTTGCTGGACCAGCCGCAAGAACAAATCCTCAGGCACGCCGTGTTTACGGGCAGCCGACTTGGCGACCTCCAGAAACGCACCCTTGTAGTTGCCACGATAGCGCGGGGCCGCCTCGGCCACATCGGACTTGTCTTTGCCCTTGCCCTTCGGCGTCAGCTTGACCGACGCGTCATATTGCTTGGAAAGCCGTCCATCCAGCAGTTTGGCCTGCGATTTGAAGATCGAATTGCGCGATTTGCTGGACCCCGAAAGCGTCAACCCTTCGGCAAAGGTCGCTTTCACGGACCAAGGCGCTGCAACCAGCAGACCCGCCAGAACCGTCATCACAAGTGCCTTACGTTTCATGCAATCAACCGGATCAAGGACAGCAACTTTGCGACTATACGGATTTTCTGTCAGACTTCCACCCCAAGCTTGGTCCCCTGCCCGATGTCCCAAACGCCGCGTGCACAGCGCCTCCTACATTGCAGCGCCAGTCTGCCAAGGGTATAGGCTTTGTTAACCAGATCCGGCGAGGCTGTCGGCATCGAAGAATCAAGCGAATGTCAAAAGGGAGCGTGTCATGGCAGGGTCGGTCAACAAGGTGATCATCGTCGGAAACCTCGGCCGCGACCCCGAGGTGCGCAGTTTTCCCAATGGCGGCAAGGTGGTGAACCTGCGTATCGCCACGTCAGAAAACTGGCGCGACAAGGCAAGCGGTGAACGCAAAGAGCGCACCGAATGGCATTCGGTTGCGATCTTCAACGAGGCGTTGGGCAAGATCGCCGAGCAATACCTCAAAAAAGGCTCGACGGTGTATATCGAGGGCCAGCTGGAAACGCGCAAATGGCAAGACCAATCCGGGGCCGACCGTTACACCACCGAGGTGGTGCTGCGTCAGTTCCGGGGAGAATTGACCTTGCTGGGCGGGCGTGATGGCGGTGGTCAGGGTGGTGGCCCTTCGGACGGCGGTTATGGTGATCGCGGCGGCTATGAAGATGCGGGCAGCGGCGGTGGCTATGGCGGCGGCGCATCGTCAGGCGGGCGTGGCGGGGCGGGCGGCGGGTCAGGCGGCGGCGCGCCATCCGGCGGTGGCCGGGGCCGGGCCTCTGACATGGATGACGAAATCCCGTTCTGACGCTGGTTCGGGAACGGCTTTGATCCTCATGGACGATGGGCGGGTCTGACGGCCCTCCCGACCCCTGCCCCAAGACGGGGAGGGGAGGCGACGGATGTGCGCATGATGGAGCCTTGGGCCACATGCGCCATGCGCATGAATGCCGATTTTCGCAGCCACTGGACCCCGGCTTGGGTAATCCCTATATAAATGCTCAACTACCAGACGCAGAGCAGGACATTCCATGCAGGACCAGATCGAGGGCGCGCCGCTGATCCCCCCCTCCAGCACCGATCACCCGCTGTATGATCAGGTGGTAGATGCCTGCCGCACGGTGTTTGACCCCGAAATCCCGGTCAACATCTATGATTTGGGGCTCGTCTACACCATTGATATCAACGCCGAAAATTCTGTCGGTATCACCATGACCCTGACAGCCCCTGGCTGCCCGGTGGCAGGGGAGATGCCGGGCTGGGTGCAAGAGGCGGTGGAACCACTTGCGGGTGTGCGCGATGTGACCGTTTCGATGACCTTTGACCCGCCCTGGGGGATGGAGATGATGTCAGACGAGGCCCGGCTGGAGCTGGGGTTCATGTAA
>JANNNF010000427.1:0-2341 GCA_031398405.1 Rhodobacterales bacterium
GAGGCGATCCTCGCCTATCAACTGGAACGCCAGTTCACAAAGGACGAAATTCTGACCCGCTATCTGAATGCGGTCTATCTGGGCGCGGGGGCGACAGGAATGCCGGCAGCGGCGCATGTGTATTTCAACACCGATCTTGCCAACCTAAGCCTTGCGCAGACAGCGTCTTTGGCAGCGATGATCCGTGCGCCAAGTGCTGTAAACCCATTTTCGGATTTGGACGCCCTGCGAAAGCGTGCGGCGCTAGTTCTGGATCGCATGGTCGACGAAGGTTATGTTGAGCAGGCGCAGGTGGATGCCGCCCGTGCTGAGCTGGTTACCATGGCCCCGCAGCGCCCAGACGCCAGCTATGGCAACTGGTTCAGCGATTGGGTTGTGGCAGAAGCTGACCGTATTTCGACGGGCTTCGACGGCGTGGTCACGTTGCGCACGACCCTGGATCCGGCTGCGCAGAAACTGGCAGAGAACGCGGTCGCCAGCGTTCTTGAGGGCGCTGGTGTCACCGCTGAGGCGGCGCTGATCTCGATGACCCCGGAAGGAGAGATTGTGGCAATGGTCGGGGGGCGTAACTATGCCGACAGCCAGTTCAACCGCGCAACCGATGCCCTGCGTTCGCCCGGTTCAACTTTTAAAACTATGGTCTATCTCACGGCTCTGACGCAAGGTTTCTCTCCCAACGACCGTATCCGCGATGAAGCTGTCGATATCGACGGCTATGAGCCACAGAATTTCGGCGGCCGCTTTCATGGCGAGGTATCGCTTGCGGAGGCTTTTACTGAATCCATGAACGCGGCTGCGGTGCGTGTCGCCATGACGGTGGGGTTGGACAAGGTAATCGAAACTTCGCGCATCCTGGGCATCGAGGCCGAACTTAGTGCCACGCCATCGCTTGCGCTTGGTGCCTCGGGCGTCACGCTGCTTGACATGACAGAGGCCTATGCCAGCCTTGCCACAGGCCGTTTGCCGATAAAGGCACGAGGCATCAGCGGCTTCCGGTCAAGCGACGACAACAGCTTTTACCAGTTCAAATGGCCTGCACCCGAGCCCCAACCGGGCGCTGACCGTGTGATGCTCGCGCGAGCACCAATGGTTTATATGCTCCGTATGGTGGTCGAGGAAGGCACTGGGAAGAATGCGGCGCTGCCCGGCGGCGCATTTGGCAAGACAGGAACCAGTCAGGATTTCCGCGACGCATTGTTTATTGGTTGGAATGACAACCTCATCACAGGAGTTTGGGTTGGCAATGATGACAACTCGCCGATGGATGGCGTCACCGGTGGCGCGCTTCCAGCGCAGATATGGCAGCGATTCATGCTCGCTGCTGCATCAGATCAAGCCGGTGCAACCGGTACGACCGGTGTTTCTGCAATCACGGCACCAACGCAGACGAACGAACCTTCCCTTACTCTGGAGACCGCGTCTGACGTCGGTACGTTTGGCCCAACTTGCAACATCCGCACCTGCGAACGCTTTTACCGCTCGTTCCGCGCTTCGGATTGTACGTATCAGCCTTATCGCGGGGGCCGCGAGCTTTGCACACGCTAATGATTTCCTCGGCCAAGCCCCCGAAGTTTGACAGCATTAGGTCATCGACCCTACGCGGCGCATATCTCTTCAGCGTGTTCGCTTAGCCGAGGGCTCGTTGCTCATCTTGACCCAACGTGGGGCTGAAGATGCCGAAGAACCAACTGCAACGCTGACTTCTGCTGAAAATATGTTGACGGATATTCGGTCTGCTACACGCAAGACGCACGCGTCTGAGGCGAAGCTTTGGATCATGCTGTCCTGCCTTCGAGGTACGGACTAAACCTGCTTGCTATGCAAACTTTTCCGGGATGCGGACAGTTTCCCGCGGCGGCCGATACTGTTAAACTCGATCCCTTGCCGGATCAGGCAAGTGCTGGGCAGGGCGCTGTTTGTGTCGAGGGGGACAATCTCGGTGGGCAGCATCTGCCGTCGCACCCGGACCGTCAGACCGTCTTCGGCCCGGCGCGGTCGGATGGGGAGAACACCACACCCAACAAGAAACCTCGCGTGTCGTACGTTCTCATGGGCGCGGCTGGCCGGGAATGGCGGCCTCGTCCTTGGCCTCGACCTGATCCGGCTCGCGCAAGAGAGCGGCCAAATCCTCGACGGTGATCACCGGCTGCCACCGGTCGAGATCATTGGCTAGCTGACCTGCGATGGCGTCTGGTGCATCCTTCGCACCGCACACTAGGTTCCCGCAGCGCAAGAAATTCAAGTGCAGGGTGGTCGATTGAAGGGCCGTTTCCGGCCGGCCTGCCCGTCGGCAAAACGTCTCGATTCATTCTTAAGGTTGAGGCTTGTGACTCCGGCAATA
>JANNNF010000442.1:0-5976 GCA_031398405.1 Rhodobacterales bacterium
CCGTTACATCACCTTCCGGGCAGGCGGGGCGTTTGCGACGGCGCTGATCTTTGGGTTTTTGTTCGGTCGCCCGCTGATCGACCTGTTGCGCCGCAAACAAGGAAAGGGTCAGCCTATCCGTGATGATGGCCCGGCCAGCCACTTTGCCAAGGCAGGCACCCCCACGAGGGGCGGCCTGCTGATCTTGTCTGCGCTGATGGTATCGACCCTGATGTGGGCACGGCTGGACAACCCTTATGTCTGGATCGTCATTTTGGTGACGCTGGCCTTTGGTGTTATCGGTTTTGCCGATGATTACGCCAAAGTCACCAAGCAAAATACCAGGGGTGTGTCGTCCCGGCTGCGCTTTGCCCTTGGTCTGGTGATCGCAGGGCTTGCGACCTATGCGGCATCCATGTTCCACCCGGCCGATCTGCAAAACCAACTGGCGCTGCCGGTGTTCAAGGATGTACTGCTCAATCTGGGCTGGATTTTCATCCCCTTCGGCATGATCACAATCGTGGGGTCGGCCAATGCGGTGAACCTGACGGATGGTCTGGACGGGCTGGCCATCATGCCTGTGATGATCGCGGGTGGCACGCTTGGTGTGATTTCCTATGTGGTGGGTAACTTCAACTACACCACCTATCTTGGCGTCCATTTCGTGCCCGGCACCGGTGAGTTGTTTATCTTTGCCGCAGCCCTGTTTGGCGGCGGGCTTGGCTTTTTGTGGTACAACGCACCCCCTGCGGCTGTGTTTATGGGCGACACCGGGTCACTTGCCCTTGGCGGGGCTTTGGGTGCGATTGCGGTTTGCACCAAGCATGAGATTGTTCTGGGCATCGTCGGCGGTCTGTTTGTGGTTGAGGCGATGTCGGTTATCATTCAGGTGCTGTATTTCAAGCGCACGGGGCGGCGGGTATTTTTGATGGCCCCCATTCATCACCATTTTGAGAAAAAAGGCTGGGCAGAGCCGCAAATCGTGATCCGGTTCTGGATTATCAGTCTGATCCTTGCGCTGATCGGACTGGCGACACTGAAGGTGCGGTGACTGCGTGCGTGCCATAGCCTCCGGCGCGCAAAAGGTGTGCTGTTGGCCGTCTTGCTCTTGCAGGCCGCGGTAAAACAGCAGCTGCCATAGCTTGGCGCGTATTTCACCGGGTCGGCGGCATACCGGCCGCGCTTTGCATTGGCACATTGCCAGGTTTTTTCGTCATTTTCGGCGCTGAACTCTGCTGTGTCGGTGGTCGGTATTCACACTATGTGACGGGCCTACACACCATTGCGGCCAACAGTATCGCCCACTTTCCGGCGTGCCGGCGTTGCGGATCATTCAGTTTGTTTGGTGATCTGTCGGTATCTGTTTGGCTGGACGCAGGTTTGGTCCTGCACAGGGCGGTTCGGGGCGCGCGCTGGTTGTGGCATCAAAGCCTGCCCACTGACGTGGACAGGAACGTCTGTAAACTTTCCGATCGCGTCAAAACCCTGACAGGTCGCGCGATATGAAAAGGGGGGGCAAGTCCCTGCCCCCCCTTCTCGTCGCTGACTGGTTCCGAGGGATCAGAAACCATAAAC
This sequence comes from Rhodobacterales bacterium, assembly GCA_031398405.1. Taxonomy (GTDB): domain Bacteria; phylum Pseudomonadota; class Alphaproteobacteria; order Rhodobacterales; family Rhodobacteraceae; genus JANNNF01. The sequence goes on from JANNNF010000442.1 coordinate 1,555, forward strand.
CAGCGAAAGGCCGACTTTGTTATCCGTGCGGATTGCGCGGCTGTCGTTGTAGTCGGACAGATAGCTGATGCGAGTTGCAAAGCTGTCGGTCATCTTGAAGTTCAGGCCGAGATCGTTGTTGATCCGCAATGCCGAATCCGACTTCAGGATATCGGTATCGTTGGTCGCGAAGATGTTGTCGTTGAACGCGTAATAGAAACGCGACGATGCGATATAGCCTGTTTCGGTTTCGCTCTGCTCAAGACCGTTTTCCAGATAGCTGACGCCAATACCGGCCTGCACACGCCACGCCATGTCTTCCCGGTTCACAATGCGGTAACCCGGACCAAAACCAAGGAAGGCATCCGTCTTGACTTCGCCTGCGGCGTTGGCAAGGCCATCGGTTTGAATACGGCCCAACGCGAACAGATAGAAACGGTCGGTCAGATAGTAGTTTGCATCATAGACGGCAAACACGTCTTCCTTCGACTTGACGCCAGCATCATCCGCGTAGTCCATCGCCACGCCGATGGTCTGCACAAACTGCCCCTGCGCATAACGCAGGCGCGCGCCAAGCGCGAATTCCTGCGACTCGTTGTTGCCCGTCTTGCCCGAATAACCAAGCGATGCACTGCCGGAAAGACCGGGGCGCCCTTCGGGGTTGCCAAAGCGGGCCTCGTCGCGGGCGCGGTCCATGTCTTCGTTGACGTCATCATTGATGTCATCAATACGGTCATTTACCGCTCGGGTTCCGGTCAGGGTCGACTGTGCGAACGCCCCTGTGCTTGCCATCATAACCGTCAGCGCGGACACCGCTGCGATGTTAAAGACATTTTTCATTGCTCGTCCTTTTCATACTACCAAAGGCGCCACATGGCGCTGCATGAACACTTAGGTTGCCGTTCATGTGGTTGAAACACATAGAAATTAGAAAGGTTCCCAAGGAATTTGCTTGGCAATCAAAGACAAGCGGATTGCGGCTGACTGCCGCTGCGTCATGGGCAACAAGTTGCCGCGACAAGTGTTTCAGTTTCGGAAAACGGCGTGATGATCCGACAGAGTTGACTTGCATTTTTGTAACGACAAGACCGCGCGGGCTGGCGGCCATATGTGGCCGTTTCTACGTTCGGAGCAACGATTGCATCATAGGTGCCCTTACGTTAGCAGGATCAAATGGGCCTTCAGGATATTGAAAAACTGGCTGACGGCCGCTATCGGGCAATGGGGGTTTGCTGCGTTGATGGGCGATGCCTTTGCCAATGGGGATGCAGTTGCCGTTAGGGGTGGGGTGTCTTTGCATCGCGGGATGTTTGGCTGTGCGGCCGGAGTGGTAACGGTGGTCGTGGGGGCGTTTGTCTGGGACCAGTCAGCGTTCCAACTTGGTCACCGCGCGGTTGGTGCACCCCGGATGCGGCGCTGATGGGGCGGGTCCGCGTGCAAGTGGTGGAACATCTCCTTCGCTGGACTATGGGGTTCCGATTTGTCTGGGGGGGGCGTACGCTTGGCTCGCTGGCCTTGGGCACGTCTCGGCTGTTGGTGGGGGTGTTCGTGCTGACCGATAGGGTGGCGGCGGTCGTTTGGGCCGTCCTGTGGCTGCGGCATCGCATTCGGGGGACTGCATGACCCAACCGCTGCGCGAGGCTGATCTGTACCCGGCGCTCAAAGCTTATCTTCTGGCCCAGGGCTATGACGTGAAGGCCGAGGTGGGTGATTGCGATATCCTTGCTTGCCGGGAAAATGACCCGCCACTTGTGGTAGAGATGAAGCTGACGTTTTCACTGTCGCTGGTGATGCAAGGCGTGGCGCGGCAGGGGCTGGTGGATCACGTTTATCTGGCGGTGCCGGTGTCGGGCAAACGCGGCTGGTCGCTGCGCTACCGCGATATCATTGCCTTGTGCCGGCGGTTGGGGCTGGGATTGCTGGCGGTTGATCCCGACACGGGGCTAGTGACAGCCCACCTTGACCCCGGCCCCTATGTCCCGCGCAAATCACCCCTGAAATCCACCCGCCTGCTGCGTGAGTTTGAGCGGCGGGTGGGCGACCCCAACATCGGCGGCACCACCAAAACTCCGCGCATGACGGCTTATCGACAGGATGCGCTGCGCTGTGCGGTGCATTTGGCAGCGGGACCATTGCGCGGGGCCGAGGTTGCAAAAGCCACCGGCGTTGCCCGCGCCGCTGCGCTGATGCGCGCTGATCACTATGGCTGGTTTGTCACGGTAGATCGCGGCACTTACGCGTTGACTGCCAAGGGCCATGCTGCCCTCGCAGATCAGGCGGGCGGCAAGTAGGGGATCGAGCCGACCAGATCAGTGTTGTCGATCATGAAGAACTGGCTTTGCGTGCCCGCCCCACGCGCTGCCTTGTAGGGCGCGTAGGCCGGGTCGTTGACAAAGGCGAGACAGGCCGCCGCATCTGGAAATTCGACGATCGCCACCACGGTCGATGTTTTCGCAGCCCCCTCCAGCGAGGTGATGTTGCCACTGCGCGCCAGGTATTTGCCGCCATGCGCCGTGACGATGGGATGCACATTTGCCGCATAGTCGGGGATCCACGCGCCATCGGTCAGCGTAAGATCGGCAATCATGTAAACTGTCATGTCATCCTCAGGGTTTTGATGGGTCCGCGAATTTAGTCAGACCAAAGTCTAAGAGAAAACCCAGACCAAAGTCGCCTTCGTCTGGCGGCCCGTGCGGGCAGTCATTCTTGTGTCCGGTGCGATCCGTAGAACTCTGCCCTTTCCCTTTCACAAAGGCTCAAATATCCCAAGCGAAAGCGGGGGTGTGAAACCCCCGGCACCATTTGCGCCACAGTTACGCCCGGAGAACCGCCATGATCCCCGTCAAAGGTTACGCAGGCCTCAAGATCGCCGTCCTTGGCCTTGGCCGGTCCGGCCTTGCCACCGCCCGCGCGTTGGTGGCCGGTGACGCCACGCCCGTGCTTTGGGACGACAGCCCTGAAGCGCGCGCCAAGGCCGAAGCCGAAGGGTTCACCTGCACCGACCTCACCCGGGCGGGCGCTTTTGACGGCATAGAGGCTCTCATCGTGTCGCCCGGCATCCCGCATCTTTACCCTACACCAAACAAGGTGATCGCCCGTGCGCTGGACCTGGGAGTGCCGGTGGACAACGACATTGGCCTGTTTTTCCGCAGTTACGCCGGCGAGGAGTGGGAGAATTTTGAGATCACCCCCCGGGTGATCTGTGTGACCGGATCAAACGGCAAATCCACCACCACCGCGCTGATCCATCATATTCTGCAAGTCGCAGGCCGCCCGACGCAGATGGCGGGCAACATCGGGCGCGGGGTGCTGGATATTGATCCTGCGGAAGATGGCGAGGTGGTCGTGCTGGAACTGTCATCCTATCAGACCGATCTTGCCCGCAGCCTGACCCCCGATGTGGCAGTGTTCACCAACCTGTCGCCCGACCATCTGGACCGTCACAATGGCATGGGCGGCTATTTCGCCGCCAAACGCCGGTTGTTCGCCGAAGGTGGCCCCGATCGCTGCATCATCGGCGTGGATGAGGTGGAGGGGCAGTTTCTGGCGGGCCAGTTGTCAGAAGGGCCGCAGGATGACCGGGTGATCCGGGTCTCTTCGGGGCAAAAGCTGGAAGGCTTTGGCTGGGCGGTGTTCGCGCGCAAAGGCTTTCTGGCCGAATGGCGGCGCGGCAAACAGATGGCCAGCATTGACCTGCGCGAGGTTGCAAGCCTGCCCGGCGCGCACAACCATCAAAACGCCTGCGCCGCCTACGCCGCCTGCCGCAGTCTGGGCGTAGCGCCCAAGCTGATAGAGGGGGCATTCCACAGCTTTGCAGGCCTGCCGCATCGCAGCCAGTTGGTGGGCAGCAAGGGAGGGGTGCGTTTTGTGAATGACAGCAAGGCCACCAATGTGGATTCGGCGGCCAAGGCCTTGCAGGCCTTCCCGCGCATTCGCTGGATCGCTGGCGGCATGGGCAAGGACGGCGGTATTGCAGAACTTGCCCCGCATCTGGGATCAGTGGTCAAGGCCTACCTGATAGGTCATTCGGCGCGCGATTTCGCGCTGCAACTGGGGGACACACCACATGAAATTTGCGAGACGATGGAACGCGCTGTAGCCCGCGCTGCGGCAGAGGCTGCGACGGGTGAGGTGGTGCTGCTGGCCCCGGCAGCCGCCTCGTTCGATCAGTATCCAAATTTTGAGAAGCGCGGCGAAGATTTTATGGAGCAGGTCAAGGTAGTTTTGGGGTGAAGGGAAGATGGGCAGATTGCCCATCCTACGACATCTCTAATGACCGTGAGGGCTTGGGCCGCATTGCAAACGACGGTAAAGCACAGGAAACCACCGAGATCCCTATTGTTCCGCGCCGCAGAAATATGGCGACCTCAGATATCCAAATGCCTGCAATTTCTCTCTGGAGGCGGGTACCGCCGTCGGAATCGGCGTGCAGGCGATTGCATG
>JANNNF010000517.1:0-3826 GCA_031398405.1 Rhodobacterales bacterium
TTGGATATCTGGCCATTCGCCCAAGCAAGATTTGCCTCGGTAAACGCGAAAGACGCGGGCTGGATGGGGTGAAGGCGACGTAGCATCAATTATCCTCGGGGGCACTAAAGCAGAATACGTTGGTCTGGACATCACTACGCAATGTCACCGGTCAATCTCCCCGAACACCACATCCATGGTGCCGATGATCGCGGCAACATCTGCCAACTGGTGGCCTTTGCAGATGTAATCCATGGATTGCAAATGCAAGAAACCCGGGGCCCGGATTTTGGCGCGGTAGGGTTTGTTGGTACCATCCGCCACCAGATAGACGCCGAATTCACCCTTGGGCGCCTCGACACTTGCGTAAACCTCACCGGCTGGAACGTGGAACCCCTCGGTATACAGTTTGAAGTGATGGATCAGCGCCTCCATCGAGGTTTTCATGTCAGCGCGGCTTGGTGGAGTGATCTTGCCACGCGCCAGAATCTCGCCCTTTTCCACCCGCAGCTTGGCAATCGCCTGCCGGATGATGGACGTGCTTTCGCGCATTTCAGCCATACGGCAAAGATAGCGGTCATAACAGTCGCCATTCTTGCCGACCGGCACTTTGAATTCAAATTCGTCATAACATTCATAGGGCTGGCTGCGGCGCAAATCCCACGCAAGGCCAGACCCGCGCACCATGACGCCAGAATACCCCCATTTCAGGATGTCGTCTTCGGTCACGATGCCGATATCGGCGTTGCGCTGTTTGAAGATGCGGTTTTCGGTCAGCAGCCCGTCGATATCATCCAGCACAGGAGCAAATGCGACCGCCCATTGGTCGATATCTTCGATCAGCGCGGGCGTCAGATCCTGATGCACGCCGCCGGGACGGAAGTAGGCCGCATGCAGACGGGCCCCACAGGCGCGTTCATAGAACACCATCAGCTTTTCGCGTTCTTCAAACCCCCATAGCGGCGGAGTCAACGCGCCCACGTCCATCGCTTGGGTGGTCACGTTCAAAAGGTGGTTCAGCACCCGGCCGATTTCGCAAAACAACACCCGGATCAGGCTGGCGCGGCGCGGCACCGGAGTGCCGGTCAGTTTTTCAATCGCCAGACACCAGGCGTGTTCCTGATTCATCGGGGCCACATAATCCAGCCGGTCAAAGTACGGCAGATTTTGCAGGTAGGTCCGGCTTTCCATCAGCTTTTCGGTGCCACGGTGCAGAAGACCGATATGCGGATCGCAGCGTTCCACAATCTCGCCGTCCAATTCCAGCACCAACCGCAAAACTCCGTGCGCCGCAGGGTGTTGCGGGCCGAAGTTAATGTTGAAGTTGCGGATTTTCTGCTCGCCCGTCACGGCGTCGTCGAACTTGCCGTCCATCATGGTTGAACCCTCATGCGAGTGCCTCGTTGCGGTTGCGTAGCCATGCGTCCGGCAAGGCCGGGAACAGGGCTGTCACAGCGTCATATTGCGGGCGCAGCAGGCGCTGTGCCGCGCTGCGTTGATCTGCATCCATCGCGAGCGGCGTGCCTTGATGCACCCGGCGATCAAGGTTGGCCGGATGCGCCGACAGGCCAAGAAAGCTGCACAACTGCGCCACGCCGGGCGCAGTCATCAGATCTTCCATAAACATCACCAGCAGACGGGCGGCAGGCACGATGGCCATCAGCTTGGGCAGCGCCACGCGGTAATCGCCTCGGCGTGCGAGATCATGTCCGCCATCGCCCGCCGTCAGTACCTGCCCCAGCATTGCGCGCGCCGTTGCAGCGAAATCACCCTTGGGGCTGCGTGACGCCAACATCCGCACATGGCTCCACAGCCGTGAAACCGGGTCTCGCATCAGGTAGACCACTTTTGACGCGGGGGTAAGGCTGACCATGTGCTGCAAAGCAGGCTCTGGCAACATCGCATAAGACGGCGTGATATCGCCCACCAGACGGCCATCAGCCCCGCTCGTCAAATAGGCCAGATACCCCGCGTCGCTGCGCGCCTGCAACACGGCCAGCCAGTCCTGCGTGTCCTGAACGCGGACCCGCAGGCGGCCAGCCTTTGGCCCAGACGCCACTGCCAATTGTGCGCTCAGCTCCGCTATATCCATCTCGAGGCGCGCCATCTGGCGGGCTTGCGATTGGGAGGTGGACATGTCGAAGTAGTGCAGTTCCTTTACCGCGCGGAAATGGCAATTCGGATGGCCTGACAGATAATCATGCAGCCACGAGGTGCCCGCCTTGGTGGCCCCGACCCCGAACAGCACTGACGCGCCATCGTTCATGAAACTCAGGCCTTCTTTTCATCGCCCGGCAGGATGTATTGCGCACCCTCCCACGGGGACATGAAATCAAACTGCCGATATTCCTGCACCAGCTTCAACGGCTCGTACACCACACGCTTTTGTGCCTCGTCATAGCGCACCTCCGTGTATCCGGTGGTCGGAAAGTCCTTGCGCAACGGATGCCCGCGAAAGCCGTAATCCGTAAGGATACGGCGCAAATCAGGATGACCGGAAAACAAGATCCCAAACATATCAAAGACTTCGCGCTCAAACCAGTTCGCACTGGGGTGAACGCTATGCAACGAGGGCACCATATCATCCGCGCGCACCGCGACCTTCAGACGGATGCGGTGGTTTTGGTACATCGACAGGAAATGATAGACCATATCATAGCGCGCCACCCGTTCAGGGTGGTCGACCGCAGTGATATCAACCAGACTGGAAAATCGGCAGGCACCGTCTGTTTTCAGAAACTCAACCAAACCAGGCAGCGTGGGCAGGCTCACTGTCAGCGTCAACTCGCCAAAGGCAACTCCAGACGACAACACCGCGCCGGGGTTCTTGGCGTCGATGTGGGCAGCAAGTTCATTCAAGGCATCGGACATATCGGTTCCTCAGCGGGTGATTGTGCCGGTGCGGCGAATTTTGCGCTGCAACTGCAAGATACCATACAGCAGCGCCTCGGCGGTAGGGGGGCAGCCAGGAACGTAGATATCCACCGGAACAATCCGGTCACAGCCACGCACCACAGAATAGCTGTAATGGTAGTAGCCGCCGCCATTGGCACAGGAACCCATGGAAATCACGTAACGGGGCTCTGGCATCTGGTCATAGACCTTGCGCAAAGCGGGGGCCATCTTGTTTGTCAGCGTGCCTGCCACGATCATCAGATCTGATTGGCGCGGACTGGCGCGCGGGGCGGTGCCAAAGCGTTCCATGTCATAGCGCGGCATGGCGGTGTGCATCATCTCAACCGCGCAGCAAGCAAGACCGAACGTCATCCAGTGCAAAGACCCGATACGGGCCCAGTTGATGATATCCTCGGTCGAAGTCAGCAGGAAACCCTTGTCCTGCAACTCGCGGTTCAGCGCTTGCGTGGCCACTTCGGCGTCACCGCCTGCGGTATTTCCGCCTGCCATCACTCCCATTTGCGCGTCCCCTTCTTCATTCTTGGGTAGGGCCTGGATCACCAGACCTTCCTAGATGCGACAACCCAAAATAGGCTCGACGCCAATTCGGTACACGTACTCCCTCGCCGGGCCGGCACAGGATCACGGTCTTGCCGTTCAATACCTCTCCCCCCCGGCAGGGTCAACCGGAGGTAACGCCGCAGCTGCGGCATTTTCTGCGCCCCTGCCCTGCAACACGCGGTGCGGTTTTGCATGGGCTGGCGGTGCAATAAATAGGATCGGCGGAATGTCGCAACATGCGGGCGGACGCAGGATCAATGCTGTTTGCTGTCGGAACCATGCCGAACCGCAGTTGTTACTCATGTGCCGCGCTGTGCGGCCAACCTAACAAGGATTTTGTGACATGAATACTCTTATCAAGATGATGGCTGTAAGCGGCGTCATTGTCACT
>JANNNF010000525.1:0-6682 GCA_031398405.1 Rhodobacterales bacterium
GCCACTGCCTCCAGCCCCGCATTGCGTGGAAAGCTGCGGAAGGCCTTCGGGATTGGAAGGTTTTCCGCAGGACCACCCAGCCTCTTGTAGTGCAAAACCCGCGCCGCCGTTTCAAACGACACATAGAAACTGCCATCCGGCGCCAAGGCCAAGCCTTCGCTGTCACTGCGCAGAGCAATCAACGGAGCCTTACCATCCGAAGTCAGCAGGGTTATCCTCCCTGCCAAAACATCTGTGATCACACCACCGGCATCGCGGGTCAGCGTCCCCTCAACATAAGCCCCCCGGTCAGACAATGCGGTGAAATGGGTCGCATCCCGCAATTCAATCGCAGAAAAGCCACCAAAGCGCTGTTCGGTATCGCGCCAAGTATAAGCCGCCAGAAACCCCGGTGGTGGTGGCGGGCTGGCGCTGCCTTGCAGCCCCAGCACCAGCAGCGCCCCCGCCGCTATTCCGAAGACAGAACGGCGCTGCATTGCTTGGGCAGATCGGCCATGGTGAACTGGCGCGGGCCCTTTTCACGTTTGGCAGGTTTGGTTGGCTTTTTTGTGGGTTTGGGCGGATTTAAATAATCCGTCACCCACCACGTCAGGGTGGAATCGCAGCCATCACCGCCTTTGGACAATTCCGAAACCGTCGGCTTTTGCGTCTGGCACAACGTTGCGCCCTTGGGGCATTTCAGGCGCACATGGAAATGGGTGTCATGTCCCGCCACGGGACGAATTTTCTGCAACCATTTCTTGTCAACCGATGTCGCCGTCTTGCACATTTCTATCTTCACGGCGGCAGCCACGAAAATCCGGTCGATGCGCGGGTCGGACGCTGCAGCCTTCAGCAACGCCCGGTGCCGCGGGGTCCAGTTTTCAGTGACAGACCGCTGATCGGCGGACCTTACCGGGATGGACGAGATGTTTTCGCGGTCTTTGCGGCTTAGATCCAGCCTGCGCGGTGGCAACATCCAGATATCGGCATCCAGCCCTATCTGATGGCTGGCGTGGCCAGAGGTCATCGGGCCGCCACGCGGTTGGCTCATATCGCCGATATAGAGGCCCGCCCAGCCGATTTGCTGCGCGGCCCGGCTCAGGTCTTGCACAAAGTCGATCAACACCGGCTGGCCAAAGTTCCGCTCCCGCGACAGGCGCATGGCCTGCCAGCTTGGCCCGGTTTCCGGCAACTGCTCCATACCTGCGCCACAGCCTCGGGCATAGCTGCCTACGGGCATCGGGGCCTGTTGGGATGGGGCAGCCTTAGCCCCGAACAACTTGTTCGCCAGTGTTTCGGCCTGCACCGAAAAAGGCAGCGTAAACAGCGCTGCAAGTAGGGCAATACGGATCATCAAGCAGCCTGCTCCCCTCTAGGTCTGACCCAGATTAGCAGAACCAAGCCGATGAAGAACAGCCCGATCAGCGGTGAAATACCGATGCGCTGCGATCCGCTTATGGTGGTGATCAACGCGATCAGGGCAGGCGACATAAAGCTTGCGACCTTGCCCGACAGCGCAAACAACCCGAATGCCTGCGTTGCGTTGTCGGGGGTCGTGTGGCGCACCATCATTGTGCGGCTGGCCGCCTGCAACGCGCCGCCGGCAGCACCGATCAGCGCACCACAGGCGAAGAAAATCTGATCCGGCAGGGTTGAGGCTGAATCCAGAGGGAAACCCCAGACCCCATCCCGTGTCATACCGACAATGATGGTGCAAACGAACATCAGTACCAGAATACACAGCACGATCACAGGTTTAGGGCCATACTTACGGTCAGCCCTCCCGCCCATCCAACTGGCGACAATCGCCGCCGCCGCCCCCACAATGCCGAACACTCCGATCTGGATGATCGACCAGCCCAGCACACCTGACGCATAAACACCGCCAAATCCATACAGCGCATTCAGCGCATCACGGTAGAACAGCGATGACATGAGATAGGCCGCAAGGCTGTGGCGAAAGCGCAGGCTCTTGACCATATCCATCAGGCTGGCGATGGCAGACGCGATGTGCAGGGGCCGGGCCTCGATATGCGGCTCACGCACCCACAAGAAAAACGGCACCATGAACACGGTGTACCAGATGGCGGTGAATGGTCCCACGGCGCGGGTGCCCTCACGGGCCTCGGCATCCAGCCCGAACATCGGGTCGATCCCGAGCAAGGTTTTGCCAGTGGTCGGGCTTTCGGCAAACAGCACCAGCATCAGCACCAACGCTACCAATCCGCCCAGATAACCAAAGGCAAACCCCGACCCGGAAATTGCACCCAGATCATCATGGTCAGACAGCGATGGCATCAGAGCGTTGGTGAAGATGGTCGCAAACTCCATGCCGACAAAGCCGATGCCAAAGAAGGCAACGACCCAGAACAGGCTGGTCAACCCGGGTTCCACGTACCACAGGGCAGACGACCCTACGACATAAAAGGTCGAAAATATCCACACCCAGACCAGCCTTCGGCCCGTGCCATCGGCAATCGCACCAAGGATCGGGGCCAACAAGGCCACAGATATGGATGCGATCGCCAGCCCCCAACCCCAATAGGCTTGGGCGGCGGCGGCGGCGGCATCAGCCTCTAGTCCCAGGCCCATATAGTATTCGCGGGCCACCTCGGCAAAGTAGGGACCAAAGATAAAGGTCAGCAGCAGGGTGTTGTAAGGCTGACTGGCCCAGTCGAAAAAGTACCAGCCCCAGATGCGCTTTCGTGCCGAAATCATGCCCTGCCCTCAACATTATCTTTTGCGGTAGTGAAGCCTGAAAACCGCACACAGCACAAGGGCGCTGCTTACTGGCGCGGCGGCCAAGGCCGCTGCGCATCTGCCGCAATCCACGCCTGGACCCAGTCTGGCAAAGTAGGGCTTATCTCTGACACCCCAAGCGTGCGGGCCACCTGCGCGGGCGGCACGATCCCTGCCTTCGAGGTGGCCGCGGACCGGATCAGCACGTGCGACGTACACTCGCCATCTTTCCACATACTCTGTTCCATATAGAAAAACCGCGCGTCCCAGCCGATGCAATGGCTGCGTATTTCCACCCGGTCAAACATCCGCACCCGGCGGCGATAGCGCGTGGTGTTGCCCGCCACTGTCATTCCCCAGCCATTGGCCCGCAGCACTCGGTGCAACCCGGTACGTTTGCCCAACGGAATACGCCCCAGATCATACAGCGTAAGCGTGCGGCCATTGTTCAGTTCCATCCACGGGTCAATGTCCTGCGGCCAGCAACGGTGGTGGCTGACATGAGTGTCAAAAATCCCCAAACCCGGGGCTGCGCGAAATTTGAACAGTTCCTTGTACATGCGTAGATAGGGGTACATCGCAGCCTCCGTGTTGCGCCTTTGACTGCCGATTGCCGCACGGAAGGTCAAGCGAAACGCTGCGCAACCCATTGCCCTTTGGGGTCTTCAGCGTTACGTCTGACACAACAGATGGTAGCCGAGGCTTGAAGACATGCAATCCCTCTTCCAAATCCTGATGATGGTGCTGAATGTGGCTCAGTTCATCGTGCTGGCCCATATCATCATGAGCTGGCTGATCAACTTTCAGGTACTGAATACCCGCCAGCCTTTGGTAGCCCAGATCTGGAATGCACTGAACCGCACGCTGGAGCCTGTGTATGGCCGCGTCCGGTCATTCCTGCCGCAGATGTCGGGCATCGACTTTGCGCCGCTGATTGTGCTGCTGGTGATCTATGGCCTCAAGATCGTGCTGCAAAACAACGTGGCCGCGTTTTTGTAATCTTCAGGCTTTCCTAACCGCCTACGGGCCAGTCTCTCCCCTGTTCTTGCTGCAAAGGCCAAGATGCCCGTCCCGTCTGATCTTCTGGCCTCTGTCTTTGGTTTCTCCGGCTTTCGCCCGGGGCAGGAAGAAATTGTCGATGCGGTGATGGCTGGCCAGAACACCCTTGCCATCATGCCCACCGGGGGTGGCAAATCCTTGTGCTTCCAACTGCCTGCCCTGTGCCGGGATGGGGTGACAGTGGTTATATCGCCTCTGATCGCCCTGATGCGCGATCAGGTCCGCGCCTTGCGAGAGGCCGGGGTAGAGGCCGGGGCGCTGACCTCGGGCAACACCGATGAGCAGACCGAAGAAGTCTTCGCCGCCTTGGACGCAGGGCGCATCAAGCTGCTGTACATGGCACCCGAACGGCTGGCCTCGTCGGGTACGCTTGCCCTGCTGCGCCGTATAAACACCCAAATGATCGCGGTGGATGAGGCGCATTGCGTATCGCAATGGGGCCATGATTTCCGTCCCGATTATCTGCGCATCGGCGATTTGCGCCGCAGTCTGGACGTACCGCTTGCCGCCTTCACCGCCACTGCGGACGAAGAAACCAGGGCCGAGATTGTCACCCGGTTGTTTGGCGGCATCCAGCCATCGACCTTCCTGCGCGGGTTCGACCGCCCGAACATCCACCTTGCCTTCGCCGTCAAAGACAGCCCCCGCACCCAGATTCTAGGCTTTGCCGCCGCGCGCAAAGGACAGTCGGGCATCGTCTATTGTGGCACCCGCGCCAAGACGGAAACTCTGTCCCAGGCGCTGCGCGAGGCCGGGCATCCGGCCTGTTTCTACCACGGCGGCATGGACCCGGACGAACGCCGGCGCGTGGAGATCAGGTTTCAACAGGACGACGGGCTGATCGTGGTTGCCACCGTTGCCTTCGGCATGGGCATTGACAAGCCCGATATCCGTTGGGTCGCCCACGCCGATCTTCCAAAGTCGATAGAGGGGTACTATCAGGAAATCGGCCGTGCCGGGCGCGATGGTGCTGCAGCGGAAACCATGACCCTTTATGGCCCCGAAGATATCCGCCTGCGCCGCAGCCAGATCGACGAAGGGGCCGCCCCTGCGGACCGCAAAGCCGCTGACCATGGCCGCCTGAACGCCCTGCTGGGGCTGGCCGAGGCGGTTGCCTGCCGCCGTCAGGTGCTGCTTGGTTACTTTGGCGAAGACGCAACCCATTGCGGCAACTGCGATTTGTGTGACCGCCCCGTCGATGTGTTCGACGCGACGGAGGCTGTGCGCAAAGCGCTGTCTGCGATCCTGCGCACCGGTGAATGGTTCGGCGCAGGGCATCTGATCGACATCCTGACCGGCAATCCAACTGCCAAAGTGCGCGAAAAGGGCCATGACGCATTGCCCACCTATGCCGTGGGGCGCGATATGTCGAAGCCCGCGTGGGGCGCGGTGTTCCGCCAGATGATGGGGCGCGACCTCGTGCGCCCCGACCCTGATCGCTTTGGGGCCCTGCGCATGACCGACGCAGCCCGCCCCATTCTGCGCGGTGAGGCCAGCATTTCCCTGCGCCGCGATACCATCCAGTCGGCCGTGGGCCGCGTGGCGGTGAAGGCATTGGTGTCGGACGAAGACGCCCCCCTGATGTCAGCGCTGAAGGCCAAACGCCGCGCGCTGGCCGAGGCTGCATCCGTGCCGGCCTATGTGATTTTCCCGGATCGCACCCTGATCGAGATGGCCGAACGCCGCCCCGAAACGCTGGATCAGATGATGGGCATCACCGGTGTTGGTGCAAAAAAGCTGGAAAGCTATGGCCGCGCGTTCCTCGAAGTGATCACCGGTGCCACGGCACAGACTTTGCACCCGTCTCGGATGCGGTTGGTCGGGCGCGAGGCTGGCGATGTGTTTGACCAGTTGGCCGAGGTGCAGTTGCGCCTTGCGCGCGGCGATGATGGCACCGGAAAGTATCTGTCCTGTGCCCATTCCACCCTTCGCCAGATTGCTGAACGAAAACCTTCTACTCTGTCCGATCTCGACCGGATTCAGGGCATGGGCGAGGCCAAAACCGAACGCTTCGGTGCCGCCTTTCTGGATGTGCTGCGGCAGGTCTAGACAAGGCTAGGCCTAGACTTGGGAAGCCCCCCTGCTATGTCCGCTTTTGAAGGAGAGTGTGATGCTGACCGTAGTTTCCCCCGCCAAAAAACTGACCGAAAAGCCTGTCGCAGGCCTCGCTCTGACCGATCCGCTGTTTGCCCGCGACGCCGTGGCACTGGCCCGCATCGCGCGGGCATTGTCGATCGATGATCTGCGCCGATTGATGGATATCTCCGACCCGCTGGCCCGCCTGAACCACGCTCGCTTTGCGAGTTTTGCCGCCAATCCGAACCCGGATGTAACTTATCCTGCCATTCATTGCTTTGCCGGCGATACCTACACGGGGCTGGAGGCCAAGACGATGACCCCTGACACCCTGCATTGGGCAAATGGCCACCTGCGGATTTTGTCAGGGCTTTACGGACTGTTGCGGCCCCTCGATGCAATCCAGCCTTACCGGTTAGAGATGGGCAGCAGGCTGGCAACGCCAAAGGGTGCCGATCTTTACGGCTATTGGGGCGACAAGATCGCCAAGGCTTTGGTGGCGCAAGCGGCAGAGATGGGGACAGACACGTTGGTCAACTGTGCCTCGATTGAGTATTTCACCGCCGCCAATCGCAAGTCGTTGAAACTGCGGGTGATCAACCCGGTGTTTCTGGATGGCCCGGAAGGCGAGGCCAAGATCGTCAGCTTTTGGGCAAAAACCGCGCGCGGGGCGATGGCGCGGCACATTTGCGACCACCATCTGACCGACCCCGCCGATCTGCGCGGCTTTTGCACTGGTGGCTATGCCTTTCGCGCCGACCTTTCGGACGGCGACCGCATGGTGTTTCACCGCACCCAAGCGGTGGCCGCGTAAGTCATGCAGTCA
>JANNNF010000540.1:0-2783 GCA_031398405.1 Rhodobacterales bacterium
ACATGCGCCAAACCACAAGACGCGCGAGCCCGATGCTGGCGTGACCTTGATCGAAATGATGATCGTGTTGGTCATCATCGGCATCGTTGCAGCGCTGATTGTGCCCAATGTGATCGGCAGGCCGGATCAGGCACGGGTTGCCGTAGCGAACGCCGATCTGCGCACGATCGCTGCGAGCCTTGAGATGTACCGGCTGGACAACCGCACCTACCCCACGACTGAACAAGGGCTTTCTGCCTTGACCGCCGCCCCCACCCTGGCCCCGGTGCCGCCCAACTGGGTCGCGGGGGGGTATTTGCCCAACGTGCCGGCCGACCCTTGGGGCAACCCGTATGTCTATGCCAGCCCCGGCGCGTCGGCAGGGTTTGACCTGTTGTCGCTTGGCGCGGATGGCACAGAAGGAGGTGAGGGCGTGGACGCCGACATTGCCCTTGGCGCTGCGGGATGAACCGTGTGCGCCGCACATCTGGGGCCCGCTTGTCCGAAGCGGGCCTGACGCTGATCGAGATGTTGATCGTGCTGGTCATCATCGGCATCGCCAGTTCGGCGGTGATGCTGGGCCTGCGGGCTTTGGGTCGTGACACCGCTGCCGAAGATGAGGCAATCAGACTGGCGGCCTACCTGACTTTGGCGGTGGATGAAGCACTCGTATCGCGCGACCCCTTGTCGATGGTCTGGACCACCTCGGGCTACGGGTTTGAACGCTGGACCGGGACGGAATGGCAACCGGCAGGAACGGCCCGACTTGCCAAGCCGCATGATCTGGGGCCCAGCGTGTCGTTGTCCCGCGCAGACGGTGTTGCGGACCCGTTGGCGATTTCAGCCGACGGGCTTGGGCCATCGGTCGCGCTGACCTTTACCGGCGAGTCGCCGTGGCATGTGGCGTTTGACGGGCTGACCGGCACTGCCATGCCCGGAGCGACCCCATGACCACGCGCCAGCCAGATGCCGGATTCACGCTGATTGAAACGCTGGTGGCTTTGGCGGTTCTGTCGATATCAGCGGTCGCCATTCTGGGGGCGGTACAGGCGCATATTGCCCGGATCGGCGGGTTGGAATCCCGGACGGCGGCATTGTGGGCTGCAGAAAACCATCTGGCGGAACTGTCTCTTAACATGCAACCTTTGGCGCAGCCTGCCCCAATGTTGGGGCTGACCTTCATGCTAGAGGCGACAATGACTTCGACCGCAGACCCAGACCTGTCCCGTGTGGATATCGCCGTCAATGACGGCAGCACTGTCTATGCCCGGCTGACCGGGTTTGTAGATACGGGTGTTGCGCCGTGAAACCATCGCGAGGGGCCTTGATCACGACGGGGGTAGCGCTTGGGGCATTGGTCAGCGTTGTCCTGGCGGGCCTGCCGCTGACGCAGCCACATCAAGCCCCGCCTGCGCTGCCCACACAGCTTGCGGCGGCGATGGATCGCGCCGACCTTGGTCCCGTGCTGGCCTTTGCCCCCTTCGGCAGCGCCGATGCGCCAGAGGTTACAACAACAGACGAAGCACCGGTTGCCACCCAGACCGGGCTGACACTGCTGGGCATCACGCTGGCCAGTCCCGCCAGTGCTTCACGTGCGATCATTTCGGGCGGGGAGACTGCGGTGGACAGCTATGCCATCGGAGCGTGGGTTGCATCGGGCGTGGAACTGGCCGGGGTGAACCCTACGCATGTGGTGTTGCGGGTCAACGGGCGGCTGGAAACGCTGGCCTTTCCGGAAACCGCCGTTGCCGATGTCACAAGTGCCGCCACCGGCCCTGATCTGGCAAACCTCATTCCTGCAGCGGCGGCCCCTGCTGCAGCTGTGCAACTGCCCGAAGCGGATGCCCGTATCGCCAACTATCGCACCGCCTTGAATCGCGACCCCTACGGCTTTCTGGCAGGCTTGGGGGTCGAACCTGGGCCGCAGGGGTATATCGTGTTGGACGCCGCTGCGACCGAATTGGTGCAGGCGGGTTTGCGCTCGGGCGATGTGATTTCCACCATAAACGGGCAACCTGTGGGTAATATTGATACCGACATTGCTTTGTTTGATGACATAGTCACCTCAGGTCGCATCACGCTGACCACTGAACGCGAAGGCCAGACGCTGACCATGACGTTTCCACTGCGATGACCCCGTTGATGCCCCTGTTGCGCATGATACTGCTTGGACTTCTGCTGGCGCAGCCATCGGCCGCGCAGGAACCCGACGCCCCGACCTTTGTGATAAACCTGCGCGACGCCGATATCCGTTTGCTGGCCGAGCAGGTGTCCGACATCACGAACCGCACGCTTATTCTTGACCCCAACGTGACGGGGATTGTGACGGTGATTTCCACAGAGCCGCTGGATAAAGACGGCGTGTGGGAACTGTTCCAGTCTGTCCTATCCGTACAGGGCTATGCCGCGCTGCCGTCTGGCACTCTGTGGCGGATTGTGCCGCAAGCTACCGTGCGAGAAGGCGGGTCGGTGTTGGAGAGCGCAGAGAAAATCGGGCGGCTGGATGTGATCACCCGTCTTGTGCCGTTGAAGAATTTTCCCGCGGCAACGGCCGTGGGGGCCTTGCGGCCCTTGGTGGCCAGCTTTGGTTACATCGAGGCGGTGATTGACACCAACACCCTCGTTATCACCGACACAGCCGAAAACGTGCGCCGGATTGAGGGCATCGCCCGCGCGTTGGACACGGACAATGGGCAAGAGATCTACACCATTCCCATCCGCAACGCCGATGCGGTTGAGGTGGGGGCGGCGGTGCAAAGCGTGCTTGGGTCCAGCGCCACGGGCAGCGCCGCCCCGCGCGTCAC
>JANNNF010000549.1:0-10348 GCA_031398405.1 Rhodobacterales bacterium
TATCCGGTAATGTCGGCGCTGACCCATTTCCCCGATGACTTTGCCCCCCTGAAGGAGGCTGCGGAATGAAAGACTTCATCATCCCCGACCGCGATTTCGGCACCCCTGCCGCCAAATCCAAAACCATGGTGACGCTGACCATCGACGGCTTTGACGTGACGGTGCCGGAAGGCACCTCCATCATGCGCGCGGCGGCAGAGGCGGGGATACAGGTGCCCAAACTGTGTGCCACTGACAGCATTGATGCGTTCGGGTCGTGCCGGCTGTGTCTGGTAGAGATCGAGGGCCGCAACGGCACGCCAGCCTCTTGCACCACTCCGGTGGCGGCGGGCCTGAAAGTCCACACCCAGAACGCCAAGTTGAAACAACTGCGGCGCGGGGTGATGGAACTGTATATCAGCGACCACCCGCTGGATTGCCTGACCTGTTCGGCCAATGGCGATTGCGAGTTGCAGGATATGGCCGGGGCGGTAGGCCTGCGCGATGTGCGGTACGAGGCCGTTGATACCCATTTCCGCGCCAAGGACACCTCTGGCATTGCCAATCCGCAATGGATGCCCAAGGACGACAGCAACCCCTATTTCACCTATGACCCTGCCAAGTGCATCGTGTGCAGTCGTTGCGTTCGCGCCTGCGAAGAAGTGCAGGGTACTTTTGCGCTGACAATCGAAGGCCGGGGCTTTGACAGCCGGGTATCGTTTGGCGCGAAAACCGACAACGCGCTTGCGTCGGACTGTGTGTCTTGTGGGGCCTGTGTGCAGGCCTGCCCGACCGCGACCTTGCAGGAAAAGTCGATCATCGAGATCGGTACGCCATCCCATTCGGTAATCACCACCTGCGCTTATTGTGGCGTCGGCTGCAGCTTCAAAGCCGAAATGCGCGGCGATGAATTGGTCCGCATGACCCCCTACAAGTACGGCAAGGCCAATCGGGGACATTCTTGCGTCAAGGGCCGTTTCGCCTATGGCTATGCCAGCCACAAGGACCGCATCCTGAACCCGATGATCCGCGACAGCATCAACGACCCGTGGAAAGAGGTATCCTGGCCCGAGGCGATGGAGTTTACCGCCCGCCGCATGGGGGCGCTGATTGACGCCCATGGGCGGCAGTCGGTGGGGGTGATCACCTCCAGCCGTTGCACCAACGAAGAAGCTTATCTTGTGCAGAAGCTGACCCGCGCGGTCTGGGGCAATAACAACACTGACACTTGCGCGCGGGTCTGCCATTCGCCCACCGGCTACGGGCTGGGTGCTACTTTTGGCACGTCGGCGGGGACGCAAGACTTTGACAGTGTAGAACATACCGATGTGGTGATCGTAATCGGGGCCAATCCGACCGATGGCCACCCGGTGTTCGCGTCGCGCCTGAAGAAACGCCTGCGCAAAGGGGCCAAGCTGATCGTTATCGACCCTCGCCGGATTGATTTGGTCAAATCCGCGCATATCAAGGCCGAACACCACCTGCCCCTGCGCCCCGGCACCAACGTGGCCGTGGTCAGCGCCATCGCACATGTGATTGTGACCGAAGGCCTGATGGATGAGGCTTTCATTCGCGAGCGTTGCGACTGGGACGAGTTTCTGGACTATGCCGAGTTTATCTCGGCTCCGGGCCATTCGCCTGAAGCCACCGAGTTGCTGACCGGCGTGCCTGCGGGTGACTTACGCGCTGCTGCCCGGCTGTTCGCGAAGGGCGGCAACGGGTCAATCTACTATGGCCTTGGTGTGACAGAACATTCCCAAGGTTCAACCACCGTGATCGCCATAGCCAACCTTGCCATGCTGACCGGGAACATCGGCCGACCCGGCGTGGGGGTGAACCCGCTGCGCGGGCAGAACAACGTGCAGGGGTCGTGCGACATGGGGTCGTTCCCGCATGAATTGCCGGGTTACCGCCATGTCAAGAATGATGACGTGCGGGCGCTGTTCGAACGCGTCTGGGGTGCCAAGATCGACAATGAACCGGGCCTGCGCATCCCCAACATGCTGGATGCAGCGGTCGAAGGGACGTTCCGCGGCATCTACATTCAGGGCGAAGATATCCTGCAATCGGACCCCGACACCAAACATGTGGCGGCGGGCCTCGCGGCGATGGAATGCGTGGTAGTCCACGATCTGTTCCTGAACGAGACCGCCAATTACGCCCATGTCTTCTTGCCCGGATCGACCTTCCTCGAAAAGGACGGCACCTTTACCAATGCCGAACGCCGCATCAACCGGGTTCGCAAGGTGATGGCCCCCCGCAACGGCTATGCCGATTGGGAAGTGACACAGCTTTTGGCCAATGCCATGGGCGCGGGTTGGGGCTATACCCACCCAAGCCAGATCATGGATGAGATTGCCATGCTGACGCCGTCCTTCGCCGGGGTCAGCTATGAAAAGCTGGAAACCATGGGCTCGGTCCAGTGGCCCTGCAACGAAGATGCCCCCGAAGGCACGCCCCTGATGCACATCGACGGGTTTGTGCGTGGGCGTGGCAAGTTCATCCGCACCGAGTATGTGGCGACCGAGGAGAAGACGGGCCCGCGATTCCCGCTCCTGCTAACCACCGGGCGCATTCTCAGCCACTACAACGTCGGCGCGCAGACACGCCGTACGGCGAACGTGGTCTGGCACCCCGAGGATGTGCTGGAGATCCACCCTCACGACGCCGAGGTGCGCGGCATCAAGGACCGCGATTGGGTGCGTCTGGCCAGCCGGTCTGGGGACACCTCCCTGCGGGCTCTGCTGACGGATCGGGTTAGCCCCGGCGTGGTTTACACCACCTTCCACCACCCGACGACGCAAGCCAACGTGATCACCACCGACTTTTCGGACTGGGCCACCAACTGCCCTGAATACAAGGTGACGGCGGTGCAGATCAGCCCGTCGAACGGCCCGACCGATTGGCAGCAGGATTATGACGCCCAAGCCGCCAACTCTCGCCGTATCTTGCCTCCGGCGGAATGATGGACCGCTATCGCCTTCATAGGGCGCAATCGGGGCGCGACCTGTCGCTGCCCTGTGAGGTGGCGATAGCCCTGTCCTACAACGGGTCGACGCAGGCGGTGATGATGGCGACCCCGGCAGATCTGGACGATTTTGCCTATGGGTTTTCGCTGACCGAAGGGATTGCGTCGCGGGCCGAGATTGACTCGGTGACAGTGCAGGAAACCGATGTTGGAATTGATCTGCAAATCTGGCTGGTGCCCGCTGCCGAAGGGCGGCTGACCAGTCGCCGCCGAACGATGGCAGGCCCGGTGGGCTGTGGTCTGTGCGGCATCGATAGTCTGGAACAAGCGGTCCGCAGCCCGCATCCTGTGCCGGCGTCCGACCTGCACTTGACGCCTTCGATGGTGATACAGGCGGTGCGCGATATGGGTGCCCATCAGCCGCTGCATGATCTGACCCGCGCCACCCATGCGGCAGCCTATTGGGTGCCGGGGCAGGGGTGCGTGGCGCTGCGCGAGGATGTGGGGCGGCACAATGCGCTGGACAAACTGGTAGGGGCGGTCAGTGCGGGCGGCTATGCAGCGGGTGTGGTGGTGATCACCAGCCGCGTCTCCATCGACATGGTGCAGAAATGCGCGGCCCTTGGTGCAGCGGTGCTGATCGCCGTAGCAGCCCCGACTGCTGCCGCTGTGGCAATGGCAGACGGTGCAGGGATCACGCTGGTGGCCTTGGCCCGGGGCGACAGGTTTGAGGTGTTCAGCCACCCGAGCCGGATTGCAACAAAGGATATCTCGGATGTCGCATGACAAAATTGTGCGGATGGCCAACCAGATCGCGGTGTTCATGACCTCCAAACCCCATGCCGAGGGGGTGGAGCTGTTGGCAAGCCATATCAATGATTTCTGGGAACCCCGAATGCGGCGGCAGTTGTTCGCAAAACTGGATGCGCAGGATTCTGAACTGCACCCGCTGGTGTATGACGCTGCCGCGCAAATCCGCAGACCTGTAGACGCCGCCTGAGGCCGGGCCCATTTTTTTCGAAAAAAATGGCAAATTTCTTCGAAGAAATTTATGGACTCGGCAATGAAACCGCGCCCACGCCCATGCGGCCAACATCGCCCTGCGCAACTGCCACACTTTTCGCAATTGCATGCACCGCGACCCCTGGTTCCAGCCCCAAAGCATCCGCCGACCGCGCCGTGATCCGCGCCAGCAGCACATCGCCGCCGACCACGATCTGCACGATGACCCCGCCGCTTGCGCCCCTGCGCACTGTTGTGACCGTTCCCGCCAGAATGTTCAGCGCCGACAGCCCGACCGGAGCTTGCCGGGACAGGATCACATCCTGCGCCGCAATCCGCAGCCGCAACCTGGCCCCCACATCCCCCGCCACACGCGGCACGAACAACCGTCCGGCGGACACGGCAATTTCGGTCAGCCCGTCGCTGTGCTGCGCCGCAATCACCCCGTCCAACACGGCACCCGCCTCGCGGACGCCGAACACCGGTACGGTTTCGGGGTCGCCCAGCACCGTTGCTGCCGGACCGCAAGCCACCACGCGGCCCGCCTCTAGGGCGACCACGGTGGTGGCGAGCCGGGCCACTTCGGCCACCGAGTGGCTGACCAGAAGGATGGGTATTTTCGATTCGTCGCGGAGTCGTTCAAGGTAGGGCAGCACCTCGGCCTTGCGGGCCTCGTCCAGCGCCGACAGCGGCTCGTCCATCAAAAGCAGCCGGGGCCGTGACAGCAGGGCGCGGCCAATCGCCACCCGCTGCGCCTCGCCGCCCGACAGGGTACCCGGGCGGCGGGCCAGCAATGTCTTCAGCCCGAGCAGGGCCACCACATGGTCAAAGTCATCGGGCCCCTTGGGCGCAAACCATTGGCCGTAGGTCAGGTTTTGCTGCACGGTCAAATGAGGGAACAGCCGGCCGTCCTGAAACACCATGCCAACCCGGCGTTTGTGAACGGCGATATGTACCCCGCGCGCGGTATCCACCAGCACCTCATCGCCCACGATTATCCGCCCCTGATCGGGTCGCAACAGGCCTGCCACCGCATTGACCACGGTGGTTTTGCCTGACCCCGACCGCCCGAACAGCGCTGTCACCCCCTGCGGTGAGTCAAAATCCACGTCCAGTGCAAAGCCGGAAAAGCGGTGGCTGATCTGAATTGAAATCGTCATCGTCCCGAAATCCTGCGGGCTACAGCGCGGCTCAGCGCCTCGGACAGCAGCAGCGCCGCCATGGCAATGGCGATGGCGGCCCAGACGAGCCGAGCGGCCTGCGCATCGCCGCCCGGCACTTGCAGCAGGCTGTAGATGGCCGAGGGCAGGGTTTGCGTCTGCCCCGGAATATTGGCGACAAAGGTGATGGTCGCGCCAAACTCGCCCATGGCTTTGGCAAACGCAAGGATGGCCCCTGCAAGGATACCCGGCAGGATCAGTGGTAAGGTCACGGTCGCAAACACCATGATGCGGGGTGCCCCGAGCGTGCTTGCAGCGGCTTCCAGCCGCGGGTCCACCGCCTCTATCGCCAGCCGGATCGCCCGTACCATCAACGGAAAGGCCATGACGGCAGCGGCCAAAGCGGCCCCTGTCCAGCGAAAGGCAAAAACAAGCCCGAACCACTGCTCCAATGCCGCGCCCACGGTGCCTTTGCGCCCAAAGGTCAGCAGCAGCAGATAGCCCGTCACTACGGGGGGCAGGATCAGAGGCAGATGCACCAATCCGTTCAGCAGTTGTTTTCCCCAAAACTCCTTGCGCGCAAGCACATAGGCTACCGCAATGCCAAACGGCAGGCTGCACAGCGTGGCCCAGACCGACACCCGCAAAGACAACCAGACTGCCTGCCATTCGTCAGGTGTCAGCCAATCTGTCACGGTGTCAGGACGCTGAAGCCATTGGCTGCAAACACCGCGTCCGCAGCATCGGCCTGCAAGGCGGCAAAGAATGCGGCCCCGGCACTGGCATTGGCAATCCGCGCGGTGGGGTAAATGATGGCATCATGGCTGTTCGCCGGAAACTGCCCCACGACCGCCACCGCATCACCTGCGGCCACCGCATCTGACCCATAGACCACGCCAAAATCGGCTTCACCCGTTGTCACCAACGCAAGTGCGGCACGCACGTTTTCAGATTGTACCACCTGTGCCTCCACCGATGCCCAAACGCCCAAACTCTCCAGCGCCTGTTTGCCATATTGCCCGGCAGGCACCGCATCCACCAGTGCCATCGCCAGTTTTCCATCGACCAACCGGCCTGCCAGGTCAAAGCCCTGTGTCACCTTCAGCGGGGCCGCATCCTTTTGCCCAACCAAGACAAGCGTGTTGCCCAACAAATCCACACGCGTGGGGCCGTCTACCAGACCCGCGTTTGCCACCTCGTCCATCCATTTGGGGGAGGCTGAGATGAAGATATCGGCAGGCGCTCCTTCGATGATCTGCTTGGCCAGTTGGGGCGTGCCGCCATAGGACAGCACCACCGTATCGCCCGTGGTGGCCTGAAAGTCGTCAGCAATCTGGTCCAGTGCGGTTTTCAGGCTCGCGGCAGCAAAAACCGTCACTGTTTCAGCCGATGCCAGCCCCGGCACGGCGATCAGGGTGGCCGTCAGCAAAAATTGGCGCATCGGATGCTCCAAAAGCGATATGTTCTACTGGAAACAACACCAGCCCTTGACTGCTGGCAAGCGTTATCTTCCGCTCGACATATCCTGCTTTAGCATCGCCTCTATTCCGGTAATCTGCGCGGCCCCCGCCTGCAGCACAATCGCCTCCAGTGCGCGGTAATGCGCCAATACCGCGTTGCCAGCCTCGGTCAGCCGTGCACCACCGCCAGACGGCCCGCCACGTACACTATCAACCAACGGGTTCGCGAAGGCCGCATTCATCGCCTCGACCAGCATCCAGGCCCGCTTGTAACTCATCTCCATCCGCCGTCCCGCAGCCGAGATCGATCCAAGGTCGGCAATGCCCTGCAACAGGTCAGCCTTGCCGGGCCCAAACATCAGGTCATCGCCGAAATAGAGCCGCAGGCGGAACCGCATATCGCGCTGTGGTGCGTCCAAATTCCGGCCTCCTTAATGCAGCGCCATCATTGCCGGGACGGGGTGGTCAGGGCAAGACATGCGCGTGGCACCAGTCCAGCAAGTCTGCCTCATTTGCGGGCAGTGCCATCGCCATCCCTTCGGCAAAGCTATGAAATGCTTCGATATTGCGTGCGTTCACCCCAATGAGCACAGGGATGCCAAGCCCCAAGGCCCGCCCGATCAGCGGGCGAAAACCGCGCCCCTCGGCCTCGGCCTTGCCGAACTTGTTCAGGATCAGCAGGCGGGGCGATTGGTCCAACGCGGCCTCCACCAGCCCTACCGCCTGTTCCAGCGCGGCACTATCCAGACGGCAGCCTTTGGAACCAGACCCCAATTGCTGGCTGATGCAGATTCGGCGGTCGGCTTGCAACACAACCAACTCCATCGTGCACCGGCTGGCACCTTCCATCCGGTTTTGCTGCACAGCCCCGGCCAACGGCCAGCCCAAGGCCTGCAACTGGGCCGCCACCGCCGAAATCAGCAGATCGGCATCCCCGCGCTCAGGGGCCAAGACGTAACCCAGCATCTGCGCCCCCTTGTGCCGCCCCTTGCACAGATACAAGATCACGGGACCATAGGAAAGCACACCATGACGGATCCTCATCCCCCTTGCGTGATCTTGGCCGGAGGACAGGGGCGGAGGATGGGTGGCGTCGACAAAGGGTTGGTGATGATTGCAGGGGCCCGGATGATCGACCATGTGCTGGCCCGTATGGCCCCGCAAAGCGGCCCCCTGGCGATCAGTGCCAATGGCGACCCCGCGCGATGGCAAGGTTTGGGCTTGCCCATATTGCCCGATGCCTTGCCTGACGGGGTGGAGGCGTTTCCCGGCCCGTTGGCAGGTCTCTTGGCGGGGCTTGATTGGGCAGCTTCCCTTGGTGCCCGCCATGTTGTGACCGTGCCCGCCGACACGCCGTTTCTGCCCACCAGGCTGGTAGCCGAGCTGTTGCGCGTGGCGGGTGCAGGTTGCGCAATCGCCGCCAGCCCCGACGCGACGGGTCAGATGCGACCCCATCCGACCTGCGGGCTGTGGCCTGTCATTGCGCGCAATGACCTGCGGGCCGCATTGCAAAGCGGCGAACGGCGCATGATGCACTGGGCACGGATGCAAGGGGCAGGGGTCGCGCATTTTGTGGGTCAGCCCCTCGACCCTTTCTTCAACGTCAATACGCCCGACGATATCGCCACCGCCAACCGCTTGATCCTGCTTTGAAACCTGACCGGATTGTCATTGTGGACTGGTCGGCCTCCGCCACTCCGTCACCCGCCCGCCCTTCCGCCGATGCGATCTGGATCGGCGTTGCGGACGTGGCGGATGGCGCGCTCACCTCCAGCTATCAGCGCACCCGCACAGATGCCTTCGCCACCTTGCAAAGCTTGACCCAACAGGCCCTGTTCCAAGGCCACCGCCTGCTGATCGGGGCCGATTTCCCCTTCGCCTACCCGACAGGCTTTGCCGCCGCCCTGTCGGGTGTTCCGCGGGCTTTAAGTGTGTGGGACTGGCTGGCCCAGCATATCGAAGACGCCACTGACAACCGGAACAACCGCTTCCAGCTTGCTGACAGCATCAATGCCCGCTTACCCGGCATCGGCCCGTTCTGGGGCCGCCCCGCCCATCTGGAACTTCCAAACCTGCCTGACAAAGGCACCGCCCGCCACGGCCATGGTTACCCTGAACGCCGGATGGTGGAAACCTTGGTGCCCGCCGCCCAATCGTGTTGGAAGCTTTACACCACAGGGTCAGTCGGCAGTCAGGCCCTGCTTGGTATTCCGGTGCTGGCCCGACTGCGCACAGCCTTTGCAGGCAACGTCGCGGTTTGGCCGTTTGAGCCTTGGCACGACGCCCCGGTGGTGCTGGCTGAGGTCTACCCCTCGCTGCTGGCCAACCAGGTCCGCACCCTCAGCGGGCCAGCCCCGGCAACAAAGTTCGGCTGGCCCATAAAGGACGCGGTGCAAGTGCGCCTGCTTGCGGGCGCATTGGCGCAGATGGTGCGGGAGCACAGCTTCGCGCCGTTGCTCACCCCGGCAGCCCCGCCACAGATACTTTCCGAGGAAGGCTGGATACTCGGCGTCGGCCATGAAGCAGAGTTGCGATCTGCTGCAGCCTCCACCGGCTACGCGGCCCTGCCACCAAAACCCTAACCCCTGCGGATCAGATAGGCTTGACCCACCGCGTCATCCGCCATTCCCAGAAACGCATGGCCGGCCTCTGCGCAGAAATGCGGCACATCCACCACCGCAGCAGGGTCCGTCGCGATCAGGCGCAACACCTGCCCGGGTGCCATCGCCAGCAATCGCTTGCGCGCCCGCAGCACGGGCAAGGGGCACAGCAACCCGGCGGCATCAATTTCGACATCCCAATCCATGCAAGGGAGTTAGCACCAAACTCCGCGATTGAAAGTCAGATTTTCCCATATCTCGTCGCAATGGTCAGCTGCGAAGTATCAAAACCCGTTCTGGTTCCCACCGCGCGCCTTCCCTAAACCCAGCCCACCCCCTATAAGCGCGGCAATCAAAGATGTAAGGCACGCCCCATGCGTATTGCAGATGTTACCCGCACCACATCGGAAACCGAAGTCAAGGTTGCGCTGAACCTTGATGGCACAGGGGCTTGCGACGTTGATACCGGGGTCGGCTTTTTCGACCACATGCTGGCGCAACTGGCCAAACACAGCCTGATTGACCTGACCTTGCGCGCCCATGGCGATCTGCACATCGACGATCACCACACGGTGGAAGACTGCGGCATCGCTATCGGGCAGGCACTGACAAAGGCACTTGGCGACAAGCGCGGCATCCGCCGCTACGGCCATTTCCGTCTGGCGATGGATGATGCGCAGGTGGTGACGGCGCTGGACTTGTCGGCGCGGCCTTTCCTGATCTGGAATCTCTCCTTCCCGACCCAGAAAATCGGCACTTTCGACACAGAATTGGTGCGTGAGTTCTTTCAGGCCTTGTCCACCCATGGCGGCGTTACCCTGCACATTGACAGCGTGCATGGCGTCAACAGCCACCACATCGCCGAGGCCGCGTTCAAATCCGTGGCCCGCGCACTGCGTGAGGCGGTTGAACCTGACCCTCGTATGGCAGGCGAACTCCCGTCCACCAAAGGCGCGCTCTGAGCCTTATTTTCTGTCCCTAAATATCCCCGCCGGAGGCTCCCCCCTCGGTGAATCCCGGAAGATCCAGAAATGCTCACCGTCCTCGTCGATTATGACAGCGGCAACCTGCACTCCGCTGAAAAGGCGTTTCAGCGCATGGCGGCAGAATGTGACGCGGGCGAGGTTCTGGTGTCCTCCCGCCCCGAAGATGTCGCCCGCGCCGACCGGATCGTGCTGC
>JANNNF010000011.1:0-2291 GCA_031398405.1 Rhodobacterales bacterium
GCGTGTTCGCTTAGCCGAGGGTTCGTTGCTCATCTTGACCCAACGTGGGGCTGAAGATGCCGAAGAACCAACTGCAACGCTGACTTCTGCTGAAAATATGTTGACGGATATCCGGTCTGCTACACGCAAGACGCACGCGTCTGAGGCGAAGCTTTGGATCATGCTGTCCTGCCTTCGCGGTACGGACTAAACCTGCTTGCTATGCAAACTTTTCCGGGATGCGGACGGTTTCTCGCACGGCCGGGATCGGTCAGATCACCCCGGTAGCGGCGCAGGACGTGATAGGCCACGCGGCGGCCGATACTGTTAAACTCGATCCCTTGCCGGATCAGGCAAGTGCTGGGCAGGGCGCTGTTTGTGTCGAGGGGGAAAATCTCGGTGGGCAGTATCTGCCGTTGCAGCCGGACCGTCAGACCGTCTTCGGCCGGGCGCGGTCGGATGGGGAGAACACACGCCCAACAAGAAACCTCGCGTGTCGTGTGTTCTCATGGGCGCGGCTGGCCCGGAATGGCGTCCTCGTCCTTGGCCTCGACCTGATCCGGCTCGCGCAAGAGGGCGTCCAAATCCTCGACAGTGATCACCGGCTGTCACCGGTCGAAATCGTTGGCTAGCTGACCGGCGATAGCGTCTGGTGCATCCTTCGCACCGCACGCTAAGCTCCGCAGCGCAAGAAATTCAAGTGCAGGGTGTTGGATTGAAGGGCCGTTTCCGGCCGGCCTGCACGTCGGCAAAACGTCTCGATTCATTCTTAAGGTTGAGGCTCGTGACTCCGGCAATAGTGGCGCTCGTCGCCAACCTCTGCCAATCTCGCGTCAGATGACACGTTGATCGGGGAGGAGAAACGTGGACAACCTTGCAACAACGGGGAGCGGCATGGCTGCGGTGTCCCGATTGGGCACACAGATCGCATCGGGACTTATCGGGCATGAGGTGCTGGTCGAACGTCTGCTGACCGCGCTGCTGACCGGGGGCCATGTGCTGATCGAGGGGCCCCCGGGTTTGGCCAAGACCCGCGCGGTAAAGCGGCTGGCCGAAGGACTGGACGGGTCGTTCGCGCGCATCCAGTGTACGCCGGACCTAATGCCGTCCGATCTGACCGGCACCCAGGTGTTCCGCCGCCAGAGTGAAACCTTTGATTTTGTCGAGGGCCCGCTGTTTCATGCGCTGGTGCTGGTGGATGAAATCAACCGTGCCCAGCCCAAGGTGCAATCAGCGCTGCTGGAGGCGATGGCAGAACAGCAGATTACGGCGGGTGGTGTGACACGCCTGCTGCCCGACCCCTTCATGGTGGTGGCGACGCAAAACTCTATCGAGCACGAGGGCACTTTTCCGCTGCCAGAGGCGCAATTGGACAGGTTTCTTCTGCACGTGGACCTCGCGCTGCCGGGGGCAGAAGCGGAACGCGCGATCCTTGATCTCGTGGAAGGGGAGGCGCGGATGGTGCAACCTGCGCCCTTGGAATTGCTGTCGCACGCCGATCTGCATGACGCAAAATCGGCGGTTGCGCAGATCCATCTGGCCCCGGCGCTAAAGGATTTCATCGTGCGGTTGGTGATGGCCACGCGCGAAACGGCAGGCACCCCACTGGAGGGGCTGGTCGAACACGCGGTATCACCGCGCGGTACGCTGGCTCTGGCTGCATCGTCCCGCGCCCGCGCCTTGCTGCATGGCCGCGACCATGCTTTGCCCGAAGATGTGGAGGCACTGGCGACCGATACTCTTGCGCACCGTCTGGTGCCAAGCTGGCGCGCGACATCGGAAGGCATGGATGCGCGGCAGATCGTGGCGCGTCTGCTTGGCCATGTCCGGCCCTACTGACATGGCCGCGTCCAGGGCCCTCTGGACGGTCGAAGCGGCAGACATGCTGGCGCTTGGTCCAATGGCCGCGCGCCTTCCACATGCCGCCCCCGATCTCGCCCGCCGCCCCGGTGTGACCGCCACCCGGCCACGCGGGCAGGGGCACGAAATCCGCGAGGTGCGCCCCTTTTCCGAAGGCGACGACCTGCGACATCTGGATGCAGCGGCGACCGCCCGCACCGGGTTTATGCAAGTGCGGAGTTTCCACGAAGACCGCGACCGCACGGTGATGCTGATCGCCGATTTCCGACGGCCGATGCTGTGGGGTACGGTGCGGTTTCGGTCTGTGGCGGCGGCCGAGGCGCTGGCGGTGGCTGGCTGGCAAGCGGTGGCCGATGGCGGTGCGGCGGGTGTGGCGGTGCTGACGGACGCAGGGATATTCTCGGAAAAGCCCGCCAGCCGAAGCCGGGGCATGGCGCGGGTGGCAGGGTGCC
>JANNNF010000028.1:0-2015 GCA_031398405.1 Rhodobacterales bacterium
TGGGCGTCAAACTCAAAATACCCGTTCCTTGGGTCGCTGCGGTCTGCGGCGCAGATGATTTCTTATGAAGTCTCGCTTGGCCTGATCATCATTGGCATCATCATCTCGACCGGGTCGATGAACTTTTCTGCCATTGTGGCGGCACAGGATGGTGATTTCGGGTTGTTCAACTGGTACTGGATCCCGCACTTCCCCATGGTGTTCCTGTTCTTCATCAGCGCCTTGGCCGAAACCAACCGCCCGCCGTTTGATCTGCCTGAGGCTGAATCGGAACTGGTCGCGGGCTTCATGGTAGAATATTCCTCGACCCCGTACCTTTTGTTCATGGCCGGCGAATATATCGCCATCTTCCTGATGTGCGCATTGATGAGCATTCTGTTCTTCGGCGGTTGGCTGTCGCCCATTCCCGGCCTGCCCGATGGGGCGCTGTGGATGGTGGGTAAGATGGCGTTCTTTTTCTTCATGTTCGCCATGGTGAAGGCCATCGTGCCGCGTTATCGCTATGACCAACTGATGCGGATCGGCTGGAAAG
This sequence comes from Rhodobacterales bacterium, assembly GCA_031398405.1. Taxonomy (GTDB): domain Bacteria; phylum Pseudomonadota; class Alphaproteobacteria; order Rhodobacterales; family Rhodobacteraceae; genus JANNNF01. Next base: position 533 of record JANNNF010000028.1, read on the forward strand.
TGTTCTTGCCGCTGTCTTTGGGTTGGGTGGTGATTGTGGCGTTCTTGGCAAAGTTTGAAGTGCTCGGCGGCTTTTGGGCACGCTGGACGATAGGGGGCTGAACATGAGCAATATCGACTGGAACCGTGCGACCAAATACTTCCTGCTGATGGATTTCGTCAAAGGCTTCGGCCTTGGTATGAAGTATTTTTTTCGCCCCAAATCGACCTTGAATTATCCGCATGAAAAAGGTCCGCTCAGCCCTCGTTTCCGGGGCGAGCATGCCTTGCGCCGCTATCCCAATGGCGAGGAACGCTGCATTGCGTGCAAGTTGTGCGAGGCGATTTGTCCAGCGCAGGCGATCACCATTGACGCCGAACCGCGTGAGGATGGGTCACGCCGCACCACTCGCTATGACATCGACATGACAAAATGCATCTATTGCGGATTTTGCCAAGAGGCCTGCCCGGTGGATGCCATTGTCGAAGGCCCGAATTTTGAATTCTCGACCGAGACCCGCGAGGAGTTGTTCTACAACAAGGACAAACTCCTGGAAAACGGCGCGCGGTGGGAAGCCGAGATTGCGCGCAATCTGGAACTTGACGCGCCTTACCGCTAAGCCATTGGGACCATTATGGAAGCTGGACATTTGACCCACGCCACCGCCCGCGAATTTCTGGATGTAAGCCTGCCTGAACAAGGCGCGCTTGGCGTGTTTGGCGCGCTTCATGCGGCGGCGGTTCCGGTGGAATTGCATGTTGATTTCCGTGATGGCGTGTACGCGGTAACGGCTGCCGAAGTGGTGGCGGTGGCCTTTGGTCAGACCTCGCCCCTTGCGCTTGGCGATGTGGCCGAGATCCTCCCGCAAGTGCGAGACCTGCCGAATGTGCGCAGGCTTGCGCTGTCTGTACTGACCCGAGTTGGGCAAGAGAACTGCGCTGTTCCGGTGGATGCCGTATGGCGGGCTGGGATTGCAGACCTGAAACTTCGGCTGGAGGCTGCGGCATGACCGATGACTTCGCAAAGATGATGAAGACCATGATGGAGAGCGGGCAGGATATGCTGCGCGCCTTCAACCCCGGGGCCGAAAACACCGCGTTTCCGGGGTTGGACAAGATGTTTCCCACCCTGTCGAAAGACATGCTGGAACTGTGGTTCGGCAAGACCTTCAACCGCGAAGGGCTGGACGCCAAGACCCGGCTGCTGGTGACCCTCGCCGCTTTGACGGTGCTTGGTGCGCAAGCGGAAGCACAGATGAAACTGACAGTGCGCCATGCGCTGGCCGCCGGGGCGACCCCGCGTGAAATTGCCGAAGTGATCTGGCAGATGAGCATGTTTGGCGGTATGCCCGCGATGCAAAAGGCACTGGAAATCGCGCAAGCGGTCTTTGCCGAAACCGAAGGGAAAGCGCCATGAGCGTTGCAGATTTTGCCTTTTACGTCTTTGCCGCTGTCACGGTGGCCGCTGGCCTGCTGGTCACCGTCAGCCGCAACCCGGTGCATTC
>JANNNF010000091.1:0-6634 GCA_031398405.1 Rhodobacterales bacterium
TGCGGCCTTTGACCATGTGCGCCAGATGGTGGCGGTCTTCGGAATCAAGGCCATGGCTGGCCGTCATGTCATCAAAGCTGTCGCCGAGGCAGATCACCGTCGCGGGGGTACAGGTGGCGATATCCGCTGCCAGTTTTGCGAGGGTGGCGCGGGTTTCATAGGGCGGCAGCAGGGGGCCGCCACGCCGCGCCATGCGTTCGGATTTGCCAAGGTGCAGGTCCGAGACGATGAGGGCCTGATGCGCGGGCAGATACATGGCTCCTGACGGCAGGGCGTGGAGGGCAACATCGGTGAGGGTCAGTGCGTGGTGCATGAGATGCATCTGCCCCGAGGGCGCTTGGCTGGCAAGGGGGGGTGGGGGGCGGTTATCAGATTGCATGCTGCGCATACGGCTTTTTGCGAAGGGGCGACGCTGCGCGCCGGAACAGGAAAAACAAAGGTGTTTGGGAAAGAGCAAATGTCAGGGGATCAGTCCAGCCCTGCATCGCGCATCAACTGGCGCGCGGCGTCTTCGGCCATGCGGTCACGGCCTTTTCCATGCACCGGGATTTTGCCGGGTTCCAGAAACAGCGGGGCGGCAAGGGGGCTGACGCGGGGCAGACGGGTCAGGTGGATGCGGGGGCCGACACGGACCAGAAGGTCTTCCACGCGTGAGAAATCAACCAGACCGCGCAGAGCCTCTTCGCGGGTGATTTGCAGCATCAGGTGATCGGGGTCGTATTTTCGCAGGGTGTCATAGAGGATATCTGAGGTGAAGGTCGCTTGTCTGCCGGACTTGCGACGCCCTTGGTGGCTGCGTTCAATCAGGCCAGCGATGATGGCCGAGGCGCGGAAGGTGCGCTTCATGACCGCATTGCCCGCAAGCCACGTCTCTAGCCCATCACGCAGGGTTTGCGGGTCGAAGAGCGGGGCCGGGTCTGTCACAGGGTCCAATCCCCAGATCAGGGTAGCATAGTCGGTGGCGACAAAGCCGAGCGGGGCGAGACCGAGGGATTCCATCTGTTTTGTCAGCAAGAGCCCGAGGGTTTGCTGACCATTGCGACCGGCAAAGCCGTAGACGACCAGATGTTCTCGACCATCATGCGGAAAGGATTCGAGCAGCAGGGACTCTGGGTCGGGCAGACGCGACACCTCGCGTTGCAGGGACAGCCAGCTTGCGGTGTGGGCGGGCAGGTCAGGCCAGCTGTCTTGCTGAAAGATTTCCAGAATACGGTGAGTCAGCAAGGTCGAGGTGGCGAATTTGGTGCCGTTGAACACGGCCACCCTGGGGTCGCGCCCGGGGGTGCGGCTGACCTCGACCGTCATCTCGCGCAGGCCCTCATAGCGCACCACCTGACCGCCGATCAGGAAAGTGTCGCCGGGGGTGAGGGTCGAGGCGAAAGATTCCTCAATTTCGCCCAGAGGCATTCCCCCGGTGCGGTTCTTCAGCCGCACCTTCAGGGTTTCAATATCGATGATGGTGCCGAGATTTTGCCGGATCACTGACGCCGCCCTTGGATCGCGCAGGTGCCATTGGCCGTTTGTTTGCATCAGACGCTGCCAACGGTCATAGGCGCGCAGGGCGTAGCCGCCGGTGGCGGTGAAATCGAGGCAGGCGTCAAAGGCGGCGCGCGTCAGGGCAGCATAAGGACCGGCGCGAGTGACTTCGGCATAAAGGTCTTCCGCATCAAACGGCCCGGCGCAGGCCGCAAGCAGGATATGCTGGCACAGCACGTCGCGGGGGCCGGGACCACGGGGTTCGCCGTCAAGCGCGTGGGCGCGCACCGCATCCAGCGCCGCCTGACATTCGACCACCTCAAACCGATTGGCGGGCACCAGCAGTGCCTTGGACGGCGCATTGTAGCGGTGGTTGGCGCGGCCAATCCGCTGTACCAGCCGCTTGACGTTTTTCGGGGCCCCCACCTGAATGACCAGATCAACATCGCCCCAGTCGATGCCAAGATCCAGCGAGCCGGTGCAGACGATGGCGCGCAAGGCCCCTGCGGTCATCGCAGCCTCTACCCTCTCGCGCTGTTCTCGCGCAAGGCTGCCATGGTGGATACCGATGGGCAGGTTTTCGTCGTTTTGCGCCCAGAGGTCGTGAAAAAACAGCTCACACTGCGCGCGGGTGTTGTGGAAGATCAAGGTGGTGCGGTGACGTTTGACCTGTGCCAACACGTCGGGAATGGCATAGCGCCCGCCGCCGCCCGACCATGGCGGCGGCAGCGTGGTGTCCAGCATTGCGATATCCGGGTCCGGGCCGGGGTCGGCGTGCAGGATTTGCGTAGCGGGGGCAAGAAAGCGGGCCAAGGCGGGCGGGTCTTCAACGGTGGCGGACAGACCGACCAACCGCAACCCGGGGCGCAGGGATTGCAGGCGGGCCACCAGCAACGACAGTTGATCGCCACGTTTGGATTCCGCCAAGGCATGGATTTCGTCGATGATCACCCTTTGCAGGCCCGCGAACATGCGGTGCGCATCCTCGTAGGACAAAAGCAAAGCAAGGCTTTCGGGCGTGGTGAGCAAAATATGTGGCGGGTCGGCGCGCTGCTTGCGACGTTGAGTATAGGTGGTGTCGCCGGTGCGATCCTCGATCCGGATGGGCAGGTTCGCACCCTCAACCGGGCGGCGCAGGTTGCGGCGGATATCGGCGGTCAGGGCCTTGAGGGGCGAGATATAGAGAGTGTGCAGGCCCAGATACCCGCCCGCAACCTCGGCCAGCGTCGGCAGAAACCCCGCCAAGGTCTTGCCGCCTCCGGTTGGGGCGATCAGCAGGGTGGCGGGGGCATCGGCGCGGTCAAGCATGGTGTGCTGATGCGGGTGCAGGGTCCAGCCTTGGGCTGCAAACCAGTCGGACAGGGCGGGGGGGAGCGTGGCCATAAGCGGATAGATAGGATGTGCCGAGAGGCAGGGAAAGGGCGAAGGTCAATCCGCTTTCAAGGTTATGCCGCCCAAAGACTGACCATGCTGGATCATGGCAGACCGGCTCATCTGTGTAAGCCTGCCATGAACTCTATACGCCGACGACGCTTTGGCGCGCGTGGCGCTGCCAGACAGCGACGGGCATTTCCCACAAATCAAAACTGTGTGCATCCTTGGCATAGGCGCGCAGCACTAGATCCACCCGTCACGCAGGGCGATCAAGCAGCCAGATGTGGTGTTTGCGTTGCGCGCCTCCCGCAGGGTTGCCTTTCGCCCGGCCGGCAGGCGTACCTTTGAGGCAGTCTTGCTGACCAAAGTGCTAAGCAGAGCCGCCAGTGCGCGACCGGTTCTGACGCCAAAATCGCGCCCTTTGCCGCCTGAGACTGCGTTCAGAGCCAATGTACGCCGTCCAAACCCTGCACCCACACGTTGAACCACCTTTGCGCCAAACGCCACACCTGACCCGAGCTTTTGCAATTCCCCTTGCCCAAACCCAAACCGCCGCCTATCCCATAGTCCATGAAAATCCTCTTTCTTGGCGATGTGATGGGGCGGGCGGGGCGGGCTGCGGTGACCGAGCGGTTGCCGGGGTTGCGTTCGGATTGGGGCCTCGATTTCGTAGTGGTGAATGGCGAAAACGCCAGTCAGGGGGCTGGCCTGTCGCCCGAACATGCGCGGCTGGTTTTGGCTGCCGGGGCGGATTGCATCACGCTTGGCGACCATGCGTTCGATCAAAAGGAGATGCTGGGGTATATTGAAACCGAACCCCGCATCATCCGCCCGCTGAATTTCAGCAAGGTGGCCCCTGGCAAGGGATTCAAGGTGTTTGAGGCCACACAAGGTCGCCGGGTTCTGGTGACGCAGGCGTTGGGGCAGGTGTTCATGAAGCGGCCGTTTGATGACCCTTTCTCTGCCGTGGAAGCGGTGCTAAAAACCCATACTCTGGGCGCTGCGGTGCAGGCCAGCATTCTGGACATCCACGCCGAGGCCACGTCGGAAAAGATGGCCATGGGCCATTGGTGCGACGGGCAGGCCAGCCTTGTGGTTGGCACTCATACGCATGTGCCCACGGGCGATGCGATGATCCTGCCGGGTGGGACCGCGTATCTGACCGATGCGGGTATGTGCGGCGATTACAATTCGGTCATCGGGATGGAAAAGCTGGAACCTCTGCGCCGGTTTATCACCGGGATGGCGAAGGGGCGGTTTGAACCTGCCGAAGGACCGGCCACCCTGTCGGGAGTGTATGTCGAAACCGATGACCGCACCGGGCGCGCAACCAAGGTGTCGATGGTCCGTAACGGCGGGCGGCTGCAAGAGGCGCGGCCCTGATGCTGCCTGTTGTCAAAAAGCAGTTGGTCAGCGAGCGAACCGGATTGCTTTTGGCATTGGTGGTGCTGGGTGGGGGCTGGGGGGCGACACAGCCGTTGGGCAAGATTGCCACGTCGACCGGGCATCCGCCGTTTGGGCTGATTTTCTGGCAGTTGGTGATTTGCACATTGGTTCTGGGCGGCATTTCATTGGTTCGTGGACGCGGGTTGGTGTTCACCAAACCCGCGCTTCGGTTTTACGTGATCATCGCGGTGATCGGCACGCTGATTCCGAATGCCGCGTTTTATGCCTCTGTGACCCGGTTGCCTGCGGGGATCATGTCAATCCTGATATCCACCGTGCCGCTGATGGCATTTCCGCTGGCGTTGATGCTGCGGATCGACCGTTTCACCATGCGCCGTTTGTTTGGGCTGCTGTTGGGATTGGCAGGCGTTGCGCTGATTGCCCTGCCCGCAAGCAGCCTGCCAGACCCCGCAATGGCCGCGTTTTTGCCGCTGGCGATGATCGGGCCGCTGTTTTATGCGATGGAAAGCACCTACGTCGCCCGCTATGGCATGGCCGGGATGGACCCGGTGCAGGCGATGTTCGGGGCGTCATTGGCGGGGGTGATCCTGTGCTTGCCGGTGACGCTGGCGACGGATCAGTGGATTGCACCCATGGCACCGGTTGGCCGCGCTGAACAGGCGCTGATCCTGTCGTCCGCCATTCACTCTATGCTATACGCCGGGTATGTAGGCCTTGCGGCCCGCGCCGGGGCGGTGTTTGCCTCGCAATCCTCATACCTCGTGACGGCCTCGGGCGTTTTCTGGGCAATGGCCTTGCTGGATGAAAGGTTTTCGCCAATGGTTTGGGCTGCACTTGTGGTGATGTTGTCTGGTGTGGCATTGGTGCAACCACGATCTAACCCCAAGGCCGTGCAAAACTCGGGCGATGCGGTTCGCGTTATCTGAAACAACAGACAGGACGACACATGTTCGGAATCGAAATAGCCCAGGACATGCAGCCCTATGTGGCGCTGGCAATCCTTGTGGTGATGTTCGTGCTGTTCGTGCGCGAGACCTTTCCGGTCGAAGTAACGGCCATCGCAGGGGCCGCCGTGATGCTGCTGCTTGGGATGCTGCCGATCAAGGATGGGCTGGCCGTGCTGTCAAACTCGGCCCCTTGGACCATCTTGATGATGTTTCTGATCATGGGCGGACTCGTGCGCACCGGTGCGGTTGAGATGATCATCTCTATCGCCGAAAAGCATGTTGAGGCACGCCCGCGCCTGACCATTGTGGTGTTGTTCAGCTTTATCGCTGTGGCCTCGGCCTTCATGAACAATACGCCGCTGGTGGCAGTGATGATACCGGTGGTGATGCAAATTGCGATCCGGCTGAAAACCGCGCCGTCCAAACTGATGATCCCGCTGAGCTATATGACCGTTCTGGGTGGTATGATGAGCCTGATCGGCACCTCGACCAACCTGCTGGTGGACGGCGTGGCGCGCGAGGAAGGGCTGGCCCCGTTCACGATATTTGAGATCATGCCGCTCGGTCTGGCGCTGACTGTGGCGGGGGGCTTGTACCTGATGCTGGCCGGGCAAAAGCTGCTGCCGATGCGCCAGTCGATGGGGATGCTGCTGTCTGACCGGCGCAAGATGAAGTTTTTCACCGAAGTCGCTGTGCCTGAGGGATCGGCCCTGACCGGCCAATCGCCGCAGGATGTTGACCTGTTCCGCCGTGACGGGGTGCGCGTGATCGACGTGCTGCGGGGTGATGCCAGCTTGCGGCGCGATATGGCGTCGGTCCGGCTCGCGCCGGGTGACCGGGTGGTGTTGCGCACAGAAATGACCGAACTGATGGGCCTCAAAGCCCGCAAAGACGTGGTGATGGTGGACAAGCTGTCGTCGGTTGCCACCGAAACGGTTGAGGTGCTGATCAGCCCCGGTTGCCGGATGGAAGGGCGGTCTTTGGGCGAGTTGCGCCTGCGCCGCCGCTATGGGGTCTATGTGCTGGCCGCCCACCGTCGTAACCAGAATATCGGGCGGCAGTTGGATGAATTGGTGGTGCGGGTTGGCGACACCTTGCTGCTGGAAGGCGCGACCGAGGATATTCAGCGTCTGGCCGCCGATATGGATCTGGTCGATATCTCGCACCCGTCAATCAAGGCGTTCCGCCGCGCCAAAGCCCCGATTGCGATTGCGGCCCTGCTGTTTGTGGTTCTGTTGTCGGCCTTCGACATGGCCCCGATCACTGCCCTTGGGCTGGTGTCGGTCGCTGTGATCCTGTTGACCCGCTGCATCGACAGTGATGAAGCATTTTCCTTTATTGATGGCCGCTTGCTGGCAATGATTTTTGCCATGTTGGCCGTGGGCGAAGGGTTGGATCACACCGGAGCCGTTGGGTTGATCGTCACGGGT
>JANNNF010000106.1:0-2125 GCA_031398405.1 Rhodobacterales bacterium
TATTGCCGGTTCTTTTATATCGACATTGATTTACGTTTGTCGCTACTCTTTTGGATATCAAGATATCCGCCTCCCAGCGTTAATATCTATTTTGTTGCTATTGGTTGTTGGAATTGACTATAATCGCCGATACCCAGAAAATAGATACAAATAGCCTGCCGTTAGCGCGCATCCCAGCCCAATGCCCTCAGTCTATGGGGCGCTAATGGGTTAAAATTTTATTAAAACAGAAATACAACCATCTGATAAAAAACAAAAACATCCCGTCCCACCAACGGACACCGATCATTTCTTCTTCCCAATCCTGGGCTCCGTCCCCGCCTTGATCCGGGCCAGATTCTCCGCGTGGCGCAGGTAGACCAGCAGCGTCAAGATCACCACCAGCACGATCATCCGCCCCTCGCCAAACACCACCAGCCAAACCGATGACAACGCCGCCGCGAACAGGGCGGCCAGCGACGATATCCGGCTGATCGCCGCCACCACGACCCACGTCGCACAGGTCGCCAGCCCCACCGGCCATGCCAGCGCCAGCAAGATGCCAAGGAACGTCGCCACCCCCTTGCCGCCCTTGAAGTTCAGCCAGACCGGAAACAGATGCCCCAGAAACGACGCAAGCCCCGCCAGTTGGGCGGCATCCTCGCCCGCAAAATACCGGGCCACCAGCACCGCAATCCCCCCCTTGCCCGCATCAAGGATCAGCGTCGCAAGCGCCGCAGGCTTGTTCCCCGTCCGCAGCACATTGGTGGCCCCAATGTTGCCTGACCCGATCTTGCGCAGATCGCCCAACCCCATGGCCCGGGTGATCACGATCCCGAACGGAATCGAGCCCAACAAATAGGCCAGCACAGCCACAAGGATCAGCGTGTCGTAACCAGAGGTGATGTCAGGCATGATCATCCTTTGAACGGAAAGACTTGGGCACCGGCGACGAAAGTTGCCAGCACTTTACCTTCCATCCGCTGCCCGTCAAACGGGGTATTCTTGGATTTGGACTGCAGCGCAAAGCGGTCCAACAAGAACGGCGCGTCCGGATCGAACAGCACCAGATCGCCGGGTGCCCCTTCCGCCATGCGGCCCTGCGGCAGGCCCAGCAGACGGGCCGGGTTGAACGACAGCGCGCGAAACAGGGTCGGCAGATCCATCGCCCCCGCATGATACAGACGCATCGCTGCCGGAAGCAGGGTCTGCAGCGCCACCGCGCCGGCGGCGGCATCCTCAAACGGCAGGCGCTTGGATTCTTCATCCGCCGGGGTGTGGAAGGATGAGATCACGTCGATCAGCCCATCGGCAATGGCCTGCACGATGGCCAGGCGGTCCTCCTCGGATCGCAGAGGGGGGGTGAACTTGAAGAAGGTGCGGTAATCGCCCACGTCCAATTCATTCAGCGTCAGATGGTGAATCGAGGTGCCTGCGGTGACAGCCAGCCCGTTTGCCTTGGCGCGCGCAAGGGCAGGCAGGGCGCGGGCAGTGGTGATCTGGTCGGCATGATAGCGCGCCCCGGTCATTTCCACCAAGGCAAGGTCACGGTCCAGCCCCATCCGTTCCGCGATAGGGGCGACGGCAGGCAGACCGCGCAGAGAGGCAAACTTGCCAGTGGTGGCCGACGCCCCCGCCGACAGGCCCGGTTCCTGCGGATGACCGATCACCAGCGCGCCCAGACTGCGGGCATAGGTCAGGGCACGGCTCAATGCCTTGGTGTCAGTCGCCACATGGAAGGCATCGGTAAAGGCGATGGCCCCGGCATCCAGCAAAAAGCCGATCTCGGTCATCTCGCGCCCCTCGCGCCCCTTGGTCAGGGCGGCCATGTGGCGGATGCGGACGGGGCTTTCGGCGGCACGACGGGTCACGAATTCCAGCACTTCAGGCGTATCAATCGCGGGGGTGGTGTCGGGGCGTGCGATGATTGTGGTGACACCCCCGGCAGCAGCCGCACGTCCGGCCGAGCGGAAGGATTCGCGGTGCCTCTCTCCTGGTTCCCCAATCTTGACTCCGATATCGACGATGCCGGGAGCGAGGCAATAGCCCCCACAGTCGATCACCCGCGCGCCTTTAGGCGCGTGGGCCGCGCCGATAGCGGCGATAAGGCCGCCGTCCAACACCACATTGCCGATGGATTCAGTCC
>JANNNF010000131.1:0-17264 GCA_031398405.1 Rhodobacterales bacterium
TGCCTCGCAATCGCGGCAAGTGATGCTGCAATCGCCAGAGTGACCCGCCCGCAGATGCGGTGCGTGCGCCGCACCTGACTGGGCCGCTTGGGCCGTCGCTGCACCTGCATCTGCGACCATTCAAAAGTAGTATGGACGCGGTGCCAAACCATGCGCACGCTGTCACTGGCCATCGGACCCCTGATCCAGACACTCCCACGCCCCGCGCTTGGGGGGCCAGAAAGGGCTTGCCCGCTGGCACCAACCAACAGCGCAACAGCGCAATAAAGGGAAAGGGAGCCTCATGCCAATTTTGACCGCACTTGCAATTTCCATCGGTGTTCTGGGCGGCATCGCCACATTTCTGTTCGTCGGCCCTGCTGCGGGCCTTGGCCTGCAAATCTGGGCCGCGTTCATTGCTTGGGCCGCATTCTATCACTCGGGGGGCGGGGTTGGGTCGCTGACCAAGAACCTGCCTGCTCATGTGTTTGGCGGCCTGATCGGCCTGCTTGCACTGATTGGCACCACATCTTTCGCCGGGTCTTTGGGTCTGCCGGTCGCGGCAGGCATCTGCGTCGGCATCGGCGCTGCGCTGATCGTCTTTGCGGCCAACGTGCCTGCCTTGGCGCAAATTCCGTCCTCAGTTTACGGCTTTGGCTGTGTCGCAGCTTATGCCCTGCTGGCAGGCAAGCTGGAAAGCCTTACCTCCGTATCGTTGATCGACAACCCTTGGATCAACATTTCGGTGTCGATGATTGTGGGCGCGGTATTTGGGTATGCCTCTGAAAGCATCGGCAAAGCGATTGCCGCCAAGCCTGCGCTGGCCTGATTACGCTGGGTCCTGATCAAACAGGGCGGCGCGCAGATCCGCGCCGCCCTTCCAACACCCAAGCCGCAATCGCCAAAGCTGCTGCCAGCAGCAGATACGCCCACCCCGGCAGCAGCGCAGCTACCCGCACATCTTGTGTCGCATAAGCCTCTCGTGGGGTGATCCCAATCCAGCCGCGCCCCGAAGCAGGACGCCCCGCATTGACCGCCCGGATATCAGGCGTGCCATCCTCCAACCGCAAGATACCGCCCTGCGTCGGGTCGACCACCGGGGCCAGCAGATCACCTGTCGCAATCGTTGCCTCAAACTCGCGCGGCGACGATGGCCCTACCGCAATTACCCGGGTCAGATCGCCCTGTGCCAGCCGGTAGAGACCAATCGCTGGGGCTGCCCAATCAAGTTCAAACTTCCCTGGCGCGACCTCTGGCATCGGCAATTCCACTGCGGCCCCGTCCGGCCCGGTGATGGTCAGCGGCCCCGGGGCGTCCGCCGCAATCGACCGCCGGGTGATGGTCAGCACCTGCCCCTTGGCGGTGGCGGTCAGGGCCTCTTCCTCCAGTTCGGGTTCCTTCAGCATCCAATGCGCCAACCGCCGCAGCAGTTCTAACTGCGGCCCGCCGCCTTCAAACCCACGCCCCCACAGCCACATCTGATCCGACGCCAGCACCGCCACCCGGCCTTCATCCACCCGGTTCAGCACCAGCAAGGGCCTGTCCCCCGGCCCTGACATCACCACCTGCCCCGCCGTTGGCGTCACTTCCGTCAGCCGGAACCAGCGCCCCCAGCCTCCCTCCGGGGCCAGATTCTCCAACCCCTCCGTCACCGGATGCTTGCGCCCCAGATCGGTCAGGGCGGGGCGATAGCCTTCTTCGATAACCTGCGCTGTCGGTTCCACCGGAAGGATGTCTGCCAAGGGGGACCGATACAAACTGTCCACCGCGCCAAATTCTGGTCCCGCGGCAACCAGCACGGTGCCGCCCCTTCGCACATAATCGGCCACATTTTGCAGGTAGGACATCGGCAGGATGCCCCGCATCCGGTAGCGGTCAAAGATGATCAGGTCGAATTCGTCGATCTTTTCCACAAACAATTCGCGGGTCGGAAAGGCGATCAGGCTCAGCTCATCCACCGGAATGCCATCTTGCTTTTCCGGCGGGCGCAGGATGGTGAAATGCACAAGATCCACCGACGCATCCGATTTAAGCAAGTTGCGCCAGACCCGTTCGCCCGCGTGGGGTTCGCCCGACACCAGCAACACCCGCAAACGATCCCGCACCCCGTTAACCTGCACCACCGCCGCGTTGTTGCGGTCGGTCAACTCGCCGTCCCCCACAGCCACGCTGAATTGCAGCACGTTCATGCCGCCATGCGGCAGAGTGACGGGCAGTTCAAGATCGCTGCCTATCGGCACGGTGTAGGTCTGCGGGGCCTCGGCATCGACCGTGATCGTCAGCTGCGCGTCAGTGTCACCCGGGGCAGCCCCTTCATCGTCGATCCGCAAACCCAGCATGAATTCTTCGCCCAGAATTGCAAAGGCGGGGGCGTTTTTCACCACCAACCTGCGGTCCCAATCGGCCTCGCGGCCCGTCAGCAACACGTGCAGCGGGGCGGGCAAAGACGGGGCAAGCCCCAGATCATGCACCTGCCCATCGGTGATCAGAATAGCCCCCGCCACTCGCGCGCGGGGCTCCTCGGCCAAAGCCTCGGACAGCGCGGTCATCGCAAGGGTGCCTGCATCCTCGGCCCCATCGGTCAGCCGAGATATGCGCAGTTCGGTGTTGGGCAGGGCGTCGACTTCGGCCTGCACCGCCGCCACTGCATCTTCGGTCTGCGCCACCCTGTCCGACAGCCCCTGACTGGCGCTTTCGTCCACCACCAGCAGCACGATATCGGTCAGAGGGGCGCGGTCTTCCTCTTGCAGCGCGGGGTTGGCCAGCGCTGCAAGCACAACGGCTGCCGCCGTCGCCCGCAATGCCCAACCGGGCAGGCCACGCCATACCGCCAAGGCCGACAGCCCCACCGCCACGACCGCCAATCCCCAGATCAGCCACAGCGGCACCAGCGGGTCAAACACCACGGATTGTATCATTGCCCCAGCCTTTCTAGCAGGGCCGGCACATGCACCTGATCCGATTTGTAATTGCCCGTCAGTACATGCATCACAATGTTGATGCCAAACCGGTAGGCGATTTCCCTTTGCCTCTCGCCCGCAAAACCGCGCCCCACCGGCAGCATCCACGCGCCACCCGCGTCTACCGCCCAGGCCGACGCCCAGTCGTTGCCGCCAATAACCACCGGGGTGACGCCATCGTTCAGGTTGCGAAACGGCATGCCTTCGGCCAAGGCGGCATCGGCGGGGGCAGCCTCAACCCATAGGGTGCTTTGCGAGTGACGGCCCGGAAAATCCTGCAGCAGATAGAAACTGCGCGTCAGCACATGATCCGCCGGGATTGGTTCCAACGGCGGAATATCGAGGCCCGATGCGATGCGTTGCAGGGCCTGCGCTTCGGGGGTGGACCCACCCAAACCCGCCACGTCGCCGTCGCGGCTGTCAAACAGGATCATCCCGCCCGTGCGCAAATAGGCGTTCAGACGGGTATAGGCCGCAGCCGAAGGCAAGGGTTGGTCGGCAGTCACCGGCCAATAGAGAAACGGAAAGAATGCCAACTCGTCGCGCTCGATATCCACCCCGATCGGCGTGGCGGGTTCAATCGAGGTGCGCTCGGTCAATCGGTCGCTCAAGCCCTGCAACCCGGCCTTCGCAATCTCGTCGACCTGTGGGTTCCCGGTAATCACATGCGCCAGCACCACGGCCTGCGTGGCACGAAGGGCAAAGGCGTCATCGCTTTGCGCCCGCACATCGGTGTGCATCGCCAGCACAGCCACGGCCACCAACGCGGCCTTGCGACCAAGGCCCGACAACCGCCCCGCCACCCACAGCGCGGCCAGGATATCAACCAAAAGCGCCCCCAAAGCCACGATCAGTACCGCGCCTTTCAGCGCCTGTTCGCGCGGGGCGTCCACCCCTTCGATCACGGTGCCGGCAGGCCAGACAGCCGCCGCCAGCACAGTATCCGCCCCTACGACATTCAGTGCCACCCGCCGATCCGCCCCGGCATACAGCCCCGGTGGCAGCGCAGGCCCCGGCCCTGCGGTCATCGCCTGCGCCAAAGTCACACCTTCGACCCCCGCCACTTCGCCCGCATCCACCGCTTGCCCATAGGCATCCAGCAGCGTTTCGGGCACCCAGACCTGCCCCGCCAAGTCCGCCGCCTCGGGCAGCACAGGACGGGTAGACACCGCCAAGCGTTCCAGCATCTGCACAAACAGCCCCGACAGCGGCAGGCTGGACCATTCCGCATTCGCCGTCACATGAACCAGCACCACCTGGCCCGATCCAACCGCCTTGCGCGTGACCAAAGGCGTACCATCGGCAAGTGCGGCAATCGTGCGCTCCCCCAGCTCCGGGTCCGGTTGCGCCAGCACCTGCGCGGTCACGGTCACGTCCTCAGGTGCCCCCAGCCCAAAAAACGGAGAGGTTTCGGGGAACGGGGCCAGCGCCTTCGGTTCGCCCCAACTCATCGCGCCCCCCACCGTGCGTCCGCCCTCGCGCAGGCGCACCGGCATCAGCGGGTCTTCCTCGGCGCGGCTGATATCGCTGGCCGCCATCCGTGGCCCGGCAAAGCGCAGCAACAAGCCGCCCTTGTCCAGCCAATCCAGCGCTGCATCCGTCTCGGCTTGGGTCAGGCGGGCGACATCAGCCAAAATTACCACATCAGGGTTGGCCAGCAACACTTCCTCAAGTCCGCCGTCAATAAGGTCGGCCACCGGGGCCAAGGCTTGGCGCAAGTAGTGGGTGGGCGACAGCAGTTGCAGCCCTTCCTGATCCGGCCCGCCGCCCAGAATGGCGACCTTGCGGCGTTTCAAGCTGTCATCCGTCAGGCTGACCGCCCCTGCCGACCGGATACCCGCCATCTCAAACCGGGTGATCCGGTTGCGCAATTCGGGCGGCAGGGTCAACGCCCCTTTGGCCTCAGCTTCCCCTGCTGCAAAGGTCAACGGCAACCGCGCCAGTTCGCGGTCGATCCCGGCAGGGTCGGGGCCACGGGCGATCACCTCGACCTGCACGCCATCCGTCGCTGGAACACGCGACGCCGCAATCTGCACTGCCCCGTCTGCAAACACCGCAGGCCGCAAGGCCAGCACCGGGCGGGGGGATTGGAACACCGTCACCGTACCACGCCCGTCCAAGTCGGCCATCAAATCCGCCCTGCCTGGATGATCCAACCCATCCGACAACCAGTAACTGTCAAACCCCTCGGCAGGCAGCGCCGCACCCCATGCCGCCAAATCCCCGGGTGCCCAAGGCGCCGGCTGCAACGCAGCCACCCGCCCCGCCTCGGCCTCGCCGGATTGGAATACCACAGCCGTTGGCGCATCGGTCAACCGCACCACCGCCACCGGGCGGCCCGCCCGCGTCGCATCTTCGACCAGGGCCACCGCCTTTTCGATGCGGCGCGGCCAGTCGCGGGCGTCGGCCCAAGTGCCGTCGATCAGGATCAACAACCGGTCCGCCCCAGCCACTTGCGGCGTGGGGTTCAGCACCGGACCCGCAAAGGCCACAATCGCCGCTCCGATCGCCAGCATCCGCAAGGCCAGCAGCCACCACGGCGTCTTGTCGGTTTCGGCCTCGTCATCCGTCAGCCCCAGCAGCAACGCCACCCCCGGAAACCGCCGCCGAATGGGGGCAGGCGGCACGGCGCGCAGCACCCACCACAGGATCGGCAGCGCCACCAGCCCCAGCAGCAACCACGGCAGCGCAAACCCGATGGGGCCAAGCATGAACATCAGCGGCCCCCTTCCAACGCGCGGTAGGCCCACAACAACGCCGCTTGCGCGCCACCCCCGGTATGGTGAGTGCTGAACTGCCAGCCTACCGCACGGGCCAGCACGGCCAGCCGGTCTTTACGTTCCGCCAACCGCGCAAGATACTTCGTGCGCAACTCGCCCGCCCGCAGCGTTTCATGCCGCAGGGTGCCGCCCATCGATTCAAAGATAGTGCGACCGTCAAACGGAAACTCTTCCTCCGCCGGGTCCAGCACTTGCAACAACACCCCTCGCGCGCCCCGATCCGACGCCCGCGCCAAAGCGGCCTCGATGCCGCCAAGATCGCCCAGAAAATCCGACACGAACACCGCACGGCCGTGGCTCACGATGCCATCCGCCACCGGAGCCGCGTAATCGGCGATATCCTCGCCCAAACCCGCCGCCAGCCGCAGCATCTGCGCCCGCCCCGAACGTGGCGGATCGCCGCCCGCGAGGCCAACCCGCTCGCCCCCGCGCAACAGCAGCACCGCCAAGGCCAGCGCAATCAGCCGCGCGCGATCTGCCTTGGGCGCGCGCGCCTTGTCACCGCTGAAGCTCATCGACCGCGACGGGTCCACCCACAGCGTCACCGACTGCGCCGCCTGCCATTCGCGGGTCTGCACGAAATGCGCGTCACTGCGGGCAGACCTGCGCCAGTCAATCATGCGGGCGCTATCGCCCTCATGCGCCGGGCGATACTGCCAGAACTCATCCCCCAAACCAGCACGCCTGCGTCCGTGTTCCCCCAACATCACATGTGAAGCCAGCATTTCCGCCTCTGCCAGCAAGGCGGGCAGCGACTGGCCCAGAACCTCTGCCCGCGACCGCAAGTCACTGGTTGGGGCAACCGTCACGCAGCCGCCTCAAGCGACAAGACCCGCGCCGTTACCCGGTCGATAATGCCTGCCAAGGTCTCGCCCCGCGCCCGCGCCGCAAACGACAGTGACATCCGGTGCACCAGCACCGCCCGCGCCAAAGCCGCCACATCGCCAACCGAAGGTGCCAACCGCCCATCCAGCAAGGCCCGCGCCCGCACTGTCAGCATCAGCGCCTGAGCCGCCCGTGGCCCCGGCCCCCAGGACAGACTTCCTTCCAACTCGCGCCCCTCCGGCTCGCCGGGGCGGCAGGCGCGCACCAGATCAAGGATCGCCTCAACCACTCCGTCACCCACTGGCATGCGCCGGATCACCGATTGCGCGGCCAGCAGGCCTTCGGCGGTAAACACTTCATGCACCTGCGCATCCTCGACCCCGGTGGTGGCAATCAGAATGTCACGCTCTGTCGCCCGGGTCGGATACTCCACATCTACCTGCACCAGAAATCGGTCCAACTGTGCCTCCGGCAAGGGATACGTCCCTTCCTGCTCAATCGGGTTCTGCGTCGCCAGCACATGAAACGGCCGACCCAGCGCCCTCTGCGCCCCGCCGATTGTCACCACCTTTTCCTGCATCGCCTGCAACAGCGCTGATTGCGTCCGGGGACTGGCGCGGTTGATTTCATCCGCCATCAGCAACTGGCAAAAGATCGGCCCTTCGATAAAGCGGAATGCCCGGTTGCCGCTGGCATCGGTATCCATCACTTCAGACCCCAGAATATCGGCGGGCATCAGATCGGGGGTGAACTGAATACGACTGCCCCGCAGCCCCATCACGGTTGACAGAGTTTCCACCAACCGCGTCTTGCCAAGCCCCGGCAAACCCACCAGCAATGCATGACCGCCACACAGCAAAGACGCGAGCACCAGATCAACCACCTTGTCCTGCCCGATGAAGCGCTGGTTGATGCTGGCCTTGGCCCGACCCAAAGTTTCGCCTAAAGCTTCGATTTCGGCAATCAACGCGGTCGCATCAGACATGACAATCCTCCGGCGGGGGTTATATATTCCCATTAGACCTAACTAACGCGCCGGGTACAAATGGCAAAACCAGACATCGGACAAATGATCGTGAAACCGACCGCTTCGGGCGTAATGGCCTCTGTTCAGGCCGCTACAAAACGTGGCCCGCCCCCCGTGCACCTGTGGAACCCGCCGTTCTGCGGCGATATCGACATGCGCATCGCCCGCGATGGCACATGGTTTCATGAGGGAACCCCGATTGGCCGCCCCGGTCTGGTCAAACTATTCTCGTCGATCCTTCGGCGTGAGGGCGACAAATACTTCCTCGTGACCCCGGTGGAAAAGGTCGGCATTGTGGTCGAGGATGCCCCCATGCTGGCCACCGATTTCACTGTCACGGGCAACGGCCCCACGCAAAGCCTTCATTTCACAACCAAAACTGAAGATGAGGCCACGGCAGGCCCCGACCACCCCCTGCGCGTGACCCGCGATGCCACCAGCGGGGAACCCTCGCCCTATATCCTGATCCGCCCGGGGCTGGAGGCCCTGATTGACCGCAAATCCTTTTACCGGTTGGTCGAATTGGGTTGCCATGCCGACCATGGCGGGCAAGGGTGGTTCGGAATTTGGTCGGGGGGCGTGTTCTTCCCGATCATCCCCTCGTCTGAATTGCCCTGAATGCCCCGTTTTGCCGCGAACTTGACCTTGCTGTTCACCGAAGTGCCCATGCTCGACCGCCCCGACTGGGCGGCGCGGTGTGGGTTTGACGGGGTGGAAGTGCTGTTTCCCTACGACAATACAATGGCCGATTGGGAAAAGGCGCTGGCAGGTCAACCTCTCGCCCTGATCAACACCCCCCCCGGCGATTGGGCCGCAGGCGACCGAGGGTTTGCCGCTGTCCCGGGTGAGGAGATGCGCTTTCGCGATGGCTTTTTGCGCGCAGCCGACTACGCAGCCCGGCTAGGCGCGCAGCGTGTGCATGTGATGGCAGGCACCGCCAAAGGCCCGCAGGCCGAGGCAACCTATACTGAAAACCTGAGCTGGGCCTTGGCGCAGGCTCCAGATCAGAACCTGACCCTCGAACCCCTGAACCCTGATGATATGCCGGGTTACTTCCTGAACGACTATGATCAGGCCGCGCGCATCCTCGATGACCTGGACAGCCCCCGCCTCGGTTTGCAGTTCGATTTGTGGCACGCCGCCCGTCTGCACGGCAACCCGACCGCGGTATGGGAATCGCACCGCCACCGTACCGGCCATATCCAGATCGCGGGCTTCCCCGCCCGTCACGAACCCGGCGGCGGCGGCTTTTCCCTGCCCGCCCTGTCAGACCAGATCGACTCCGATCACCCTGACCTGTGGATCGCTGCCGAATACCGACCCGCCAAAGGCACCGCCCAAGGCCTAGGTTGGCTGACCGCCCTAAAATCCCGTGGCACGCTAATAGGGGCGTAGGATGGGCGATTCCGCCCATCTTCCGTTCGCTCTTGCCCGATTCGCCCCTTAACGCCCCACCACACACATTCCGCATCTACGTTTTCTTTACGCCTTCTCTACGCAAACTCTACGCTTTCTTTACACCCCTTTTTCCTGCAAATTCAGCTTATTACTCGACCGTTACGCCACTCACCCTTGCCCCGCCCATCCGCCACGCTAAACTGCCCCGAATATACCTCTTTGAAAGGTCAGCCCATGCCCATCAACGCGCCCGAGACCCAGACCGTCACCACATGGAAAGTGGCCTGCGACGGCGGCGAAGGCGCGCTTGGCCATCCTCGCGTCTGGCTGACGATTCCCGCCGAAAAAGGCTGGGTCGAGTGTGGCTATTGTGACAAACGCTACGTGATTGACGCAGCCCACGCCCATGATGATCACTGAATGAAACGGGCAGGCCGCTGGATTTTACGGCTGGCGGTGCTGGTGATACTGTTGCCCTGCCTTTACATTGCGGCCAGCCTTGCAGGCGCGCTCATCCCTTCATCCGGTAGTCAAATTTCGGTGGATGGCTTTATGCGGGTGGGTCTTTTGCGCGGCCCGATCCACTATGATTTCCTGCTGCCCACCACCCCCGACACCCGCACCCGTTATGCCTTTGCAGAGGCCGGGCGCGGCGTTCCGGTCTCAAACCCCGATGCCGCCTGGCTGATCGTTGGTTGGGGCAGCGAGGCATTCTACACCACCGCAGGCACCTATGCCGATATTACCGCCAGCGCCGTGCTGACCGCAGCGACGGGCGATGATGCCGTAATGCGGGTTGATGTGCTGGGGACCTTGCCCGAAAGTGTTCCGGGCGTGGTCTGGTTGATGCTGACGGATGTGCAATATACAAATCTTCTCAATGCAATAGATGAAGGTTTCGCCCGCGACGGCGCTCAAAACCCGCTCGCCTCGCCCGCTCCCGGCCTGACCACCACTGACGGCTTCTGGCGCGGCACGGGTCATTTCAGCCTGCTGCGCACCTGCAATGTCTGGGTAGGTGAACGTCTTCGCGCCGCAGGCTTGCGGGTTGGCGTCTGGACCCCCACACCACAAGCCGTTGACCTCGCCCTGCGCTTTCATACCATATGAACTCCTCATAGGCGGGTGGCGATGCGCCCCGGTTCGTGGCAATACTGGCCCACACACGGCAAGGAGACGACCATGACATTCGGCAAGGGCCACCACCTTCACCTGATCGACGGGTCCGCCTATATCTTCCGCGCCTACCACGCGCTGCCGCCCCTGACGCGCAAATCTGACGGGCTTCCGGTGGGGGCCGTGGCCGGGTTCTGCAACATTCTTTGGAACGAAATCTCGAAGGACAGGGGTGCCGAGGCCGCGACCCACATCGCTGTGGTGTTCGACCACTCTTCTCTCACCTTCCGCAACACGCTGTACCCGGCCTACAAAGCCAACCGACCAGAGTTGCCCGAAGATCTGCGCCCGCAATTCCCCCTTACCCGCCAAGCCACCCGCGCCTTCAACGTTGCCTGCCTTGAGACCGAAGGGTTTGAGGCTGACGACATCATCGCCACTCTGGCCGATATGGCGACCAAAGCAGGCGGCACCTGCACCATCATCTCGTCGGACAAAGACCTGATGCAACTGGTGGGCAACGGCGTTCGGATGCGCGACCCGATGAAAGACCGCACTATCGACCGCGACGAGGTGATAGAGAAATTCGGCGTCCCCCCCGAAAAAGTCGTGGATGTGCAATCTCTTGCGGGGGATAGCGTCGATAACGTCCCCGGGGCCCCCGGCATCGGCATCAAGACCGCGGCCCTGCTGATCACCGAATATGGCGACCTTGACACCCTCTTGGCGCGCGCATCCGAGATCAAACAACCCAAACGCCGCGAGGCGCTGATGGACAACGCCGACCTTATCCGCATCTCGCGCGATCTGGTCACGCTGAAACGCGATATGGTGCTGGGCTACACCCTCGACGATCTGGAAGTCCGTGTCCCTGCGGCAGAGGCGCTGATGGGTTTTCTGAATGAGATGGAGTTCCGCACGCTGACCCGCCGGGTCGCGGAGGCGCTGAAAGTCGCCCCCCCTGCCCCTGAAACTGCCGTCCAAAACACTGATGCAGCCCAAGAAATCGTAAAACCAGATCTGCTGCCCTTCGACCACGCCAAATACGAATCCATCACCACGATGGCGCAGCTGGATCAATGGATCGCCCATATCCGCGATATCGGCCATGTTGCGGTGGATACTGAAACCACCAGCCTTGATGAAATGCGCGCCGAACTGGTCGGCATTTCCTTGTGCGTCGATGCAGGCATTGCCGCCTACATTCCCGTCGGCCACAAACAGGGCGGCGGCGATCTGTTTGGATCATCCGACCTGTCGCCGGGACAACTGCCGCTGGTTGATGTGCTTGCCGCGCTTAAGCCGGTTCTGGAAGACCCGTCGATCCTGAAAATCGGCCAGAACATGAAATATGACTGGAAGATGTTTAAACGGCATGACGTGACCATCGCACCGTTCGATGACACCATGCTGCTGTCTTACGCGATGCACGCTGGGCTGAACCTGCACGGCATGGACGCGCTGTCCGACAAGTATCTTGGCCATCAACCGATCCCGATAAAGTCCCTGATCGGCAGCGGTAAAAGCCAAGTGACCTTTGACCGGGTGGCCATTGCAGATGCCGTGAAATACGCCGCTGAAGACGCCGACGTGACCCTGCGCCTGTGGCAATTGTTCAAGCCACAACTGCACCGCGTAAAGGTAACAACCGTCTATGAGACGCTCGAACGCCCTTTGGTGCCGGTGTTGGCCCATATGGAAATGGCCGGAATTCAGGTAGACCGCGATACCCTTTCCCGCATGTCCAACGCATTCGCCCAAAAGATGGCAGGGTTGGAGGCTGAGATTCAAGAGCAAGCGGGCCAGTCGTTCAATGTCGGGTCGCCGAAACAGCTTGGCGAAATTCTCTTTGATAAACTGGGGCTTCCGGGTGGTGAAAAAGGCAAGACCGGGGCTTATGGCACGGGTGCCGATATCCTTGAAGACCTTGCCACTGAACACACCTTACCCGGTCTGGTCCTGGATTGGCGGCAGTTGGCCAAGCTGAAATCGACCTACACCGACGCGCTACAAGACCACATCAACCCGGAAACCGGGCGGGTGCATACGTCCTATTCCATCGCAGGGGCCAACACCGGTCGTCTGGCCTCTACCGACCCCAACCTGCAAAACATCCCTGTTCGGACTGACGAGGGCCGCCGTATTCGCGAGGCGTTCGTGGCCCCTAAGGGTAAGGTTCTGGTATCACTGGATTATTCCCAGATCGAACTGCGCATCCTCGCCCATATCGCCGACCTTCCCGCCTTGCGCCAAGCTTTCAAGGATGGCATCGACATTCACGCGATGACGGCGTCCGAAATGTTCAACGTGCCGCTGGACCAGATGACCTCAGACATCCGCCGCCGTGCCAAGGCGATCAACTTTGGCGTCATTTACGGCATTTCCGGCTTTGGTCTGGCCCGCAACCTGCGCATCCCCCGGGCCGAGGCGCAGAGCTTCATCGACCGTTATTTTGAACGCTTTCCTGGCATCAAGGAATACATGGCAGCGACAGTCAAATTCGCGCAAACCCATGGATATGTTCAAACTTTGTTCGGCCGTAAAATCCACACGCCTGAGATCAACGCCAAAGGACCGGGGGCAGGTTTTGCCAAACGGGCGGCCATCAACGCGCCAATCCAAGGCACTGCCGCCGACGTGATCCGCCGCGCGATGATCCGCATGCCAGATGCCATCGCCCATCTGCCCGCCAGAATGCTGCTGCAGGTGCATGACGAACTGCTGTTCGAGGTGGACGAAGATGCCGCCGATGCCCTGATCCCGATTGCCCGCGACGTGATGGAGGGGGCTTGCGATCCGGCGGTGAAGCTGTCGGTCAAGCTGACGGTCGAGGCGGGGCGCGGGGCGAACTGGGCGGCGGCGCATTGACGCGTCATAGCCAAAGCTCAGCGCAACTGGCGGGTTAGTCGGCAACAGGCCTCCGCTGGTTAGATGGTGACCACCGGCACCAAGGAAGGTACCTCAGGCCTGCACCAACCGTGCCACCACTTTGCGCGTGAAGGGTGCCACGACCAGTACCACCGGAAAGGCAACCGCCCAGGAGGTGGCCCAAGACCCCATCCAATGCCCGAAAAACCCTTGGTCAAACCCCAAGGCCCGCAGTGTCGCGATACCTGAAACAATGCAGGACATAAGCCCGGACAGGATGAAACCAAAGACAATCGGGGCGAAACGGGCTGGGATCATGAATGCGTCCTTTGCTGCTACGCGCAGAATGGGCCAATCATGCTGCAACTGCAATATGGTCGCCAGCATGCTGTCATGCCACGTGGGGACGTTCAGCCCGCATCTGTCGGCAGCTTGAAGCGAAGTTTTCAGATGTGGCCAAATGCACGGCATTTCACCCGGTATTCACGCAACGGGCATCCAAAACGAACCACACATACCGTGATCGCGCGCAGCTTGGCGATCTGCTAAGTGGCGTCAGCCGCATCTTGGTTTTTATTATTCGGGTCAGGGGATTGGCCTGCAATGTTGATCGCCGTATCCCAGTCGGCGCAGCGCGCCATCAACGCGTCTGGCAAGGGTTGATCAATGAAAACCGCATCAAGTGCCGCAAGCGACGCCAAACGCACCGGCGCGGACCGGCCCAGCTTTGAGATATCCGTCACCAGAAACCGCGCCCTTGACTGGCGGATGATCGCTTTGGACACCCGCACCTCTGCCAGATCAAAGTCCAGCAATTCGCCTTCGGTATCCAGCGCAGAACAGCCGATGACGGCGTAGTCCACCTTGAACTGGTCGATGAACTGGGTCGTCAAGTCGCCCACAAGCCCACCATCCGACCGTCGGAACGCCCCCCCGGCCACCATGATCTCACACCCCGGATTGGCCATCAAAATATTGGCGACATTCATGTTATTTGTCACCACGGTGATGTTGCGGTGATGCATAAGCGCGCGGGCGACGGACTCTGTCGTGGTTCCAAGGTTTAGAATGATCGAACAATTGTCAGGGATCGCCCGCGCGCAGGCCGCACCTATGGCGGCCTTGGCATTGTCGTTCATCCGGCGGCGTTCTTCATAGCCGAGGTTTGTCACCCCAGTGCGCGGCACTGCCCCGCCATGTACCCGGTCAAGGTGGCCCAGATCGGCCAGTTCACCCAAGTCACGGCGGATGGTTTGCAGCGTCACATCGAAGCGGTGCGCCAGTTCTTCAACCACGACGCGGCCTTCGGCGCGCGCGATGTCAAGAATTGACGTTTGCCTGAAACTGAGCGCCATCAGTATTCTCCCTGCCTGCCAAGATAGCGCGGTTCACGATTTAATGGCAACACGGCTGTGGCGCTTGGCCTCGGGCAAAAAATATCTCTGCCAAAGAACGCGCCCCGTATGCACCGCGTAAACACGGCACCAAGGCTAAGTCGTGCGGACCCCCGCTTGTGCCATGGCGACGATCAAAGGATCATCTTCATGCCTTGGATGAAATCTTGTTTGCCGCCTGCAACAGACGCGCACCCAATCCGGTAGCACTTATGGGGCCGATGTAAGCCCTTTAGCCTTGGTTGGCCAACCCGGCCTCAAGCACGGCAATCCGGGCCTCCAGTGCGGTATTTTCCTCACGCGCTTTCACGGCCATCGCGCGAACGGCGTCAAATTCTTCGCGGGTCACGAAATCGCGGTCGGCCATCCAGCGGTCCACGAGGCCCTTCATCGCGGTCTCAGCCTCGGTCTTGGCCCCTTGGGCCACGCCCATGGCGTTGGTCATAAGCTGGCTCATGTCGTCGAAAAACTTGTTGCGGCTCTGCATGGCGGGGTCCTTTCGCAATCCTTGTGTTCTATATGTGGTACCTGCCCCGTGTTCACAAGGCGCTGAAAGCCGCACCCGCCGCACCGCCCGCAATTGACAAGCCGCCCCCTACCCCGGACAACGCGGGGCAAAGCGAGGCCCCATGACCTATATCCCATTTCCGAACCTGTCGCCTGACATTGTGTCGTTCACGCTGTTCGGCATCACGGTGGCGCTGCGCTGGTATGCTTTGGCCTATATCGTCGGGCTGATTGTCGGATGGCAGATGGTAACCAAGGCCGTCAATACCCCCCGCCTGTGGCGGAATGGTCTGGCCCCGATGACCGCGGAACAGGTCGAACGCCTGCTGACATGGGTGATCCTTGGGGTAATTCTTGGCGGTCGTCTCGGCTATGTGCTGTTTTACCAACCCGGTACCTATTGGCAGAACCCGGCACAGATTCTGAAAGTGTGGGAAGGCGGCATGTCCTTTCACGGTGGCTTTCTGGGCGTGGTGGTCGCAGGATATATCTTTTGCCGGCGAGAAGGCATCCCGATGCTGTCCGCCGCTGACCTGATGGCGATGGCCGCCCCGCCCGGGTTGCTGTTGGGCCGCATCGCCAACTTCGTTAACGCCGAGCTTTGGGGTCGTGCCACCACCCTGCCCTGGGGCGTAGCCTTTCCGGGTGAGGCCGCACAAACTTGCGGCATCGATGGCATCTGCGCCCGCCACCCCAGCCAGCTCTATGAGGCCGCACTGGAAGGGTTGATCCTTGGCGCGGTGCTGATCTGGCTTGTGTGGCGCAAGGGCTGGCTGATGGCCCCGGGCCGCGTGGCTGGCGTCTTCTTCGCAGGTTACGGCATAGCGCGGTTCTTGGTGGAATTTGTCCGCCAACCTGACGCCCAGTTTGTCACGGAAGGCAACCCCTTTGGCCTTGCCTGGCATGTCTCGGGCTATGGCCTGACCATGGGGCAGTTCCTGTCGTTGCCGATGATTGTGGTGGGGGTGTGGTTCATGCTGCGGGCAAAGGCTGCATGACGCCCTTGGCCCGATTGATCGCCGTGCGGATTGCGGCCACCGGGCCGGTCAGCCTTGCCGATTACATGGCCGAGTGTTTGCTGCACCCGGTGCATGGCTACTACGCCACCCGTGATCCGTTTGGAGCGGCGGGTGATTTTACCACAGCGCCCGAGATCAGCCAGATGTTTGGCGAACTGCTGGGCCTGTGTCTGGCGCAGGCTTGGCTGGACCAAGGCTCGCCCGCCTTTACCCTGGCCGAGCTTGGTCCCGGTCGCGGTACCCTGATGGCCGATGTTCTGCGCGCCACCAAAGCGGTACCGAGGTTCCACGCATTGGCCCATATCGTTTTGGTTGAAGCCTCACCCGTACTGCGCGCTGCCCAAGCGACACGGCTGGCCCCTTATCACATCACCTGGGCCGATAGCGTTGAGGCCCTGCCCGAAGCCCCTTTGTTCGTGCTGGCGAACGAATTTTTCGATGCCCTGCCGATCCGCCAGTTTACCCGCCACGCGCAGGGTTGGTGTGAAACCATGGTGGGCCTTGCGGATGAAGCGCTGATTTTTGACCAATCCCCCCCCACCCCGTTTGCCGCCCTTGACCACCGCAGGGCCGACACCACTCCCGGCGATATCATCGAGCTCTGCCCTGCAGCTGGCCCCATCATAGCGAAAATAGGCACAACCATTGCCCGCCATGGCGGCGCTGCCTTGATTGTCGATTACGGCGGCTGGCGATCACGCGGCGATACCTTTCAGGCTCTGCGCCACCATGCCCCCACCAACCCGCTGGCCGACCCCGGGCTGGCCGATCTGACCGCCCATGTCGATTTCGCCGAACTGGCCCACGCGGCGCAGCCTGCCGCGTATGCCTACACCACCCAAGGCTCGATGCTGACAGCCATTGGAATTGACGCGCGGGCCGAGCGGTTGGCGCAATCACTCTCAGGTGCGGCACTGGAAAATCATCTTGCTGCCAAACGACGCTTGACCGACCCCGCGGAAATGGGAACCTTGTTCAAAGTGCTGGCCTTGCACCCCGCAAGACACCCAAGCCCACCCGGAACCGCCTGATGCTGGAGCCGCTGCTGGACATCGTCACCTCGGACGCGCTGCTTGTCCGCCACGGGTTTTTTACCCGCAAGGGGGGGGCGTCATCGGGCATATTTTCGGGCCTCAACTGCGGGCCGGGGTCCACCGATCAGGCCGATGTGGTGGCAATCAACCGGGCACGGGTGGCGCGCGCCATGGGGGTCGAGCCGGATCACCTGCTGACCATCAACCAGATTCATTCCGCCGACGTGATCCATGTGACCGGGCCGCTGCCTGCAGGCCCCCGCCCCCGCGCCGATGGCATGGTTACAGCGACTCCTGGCGTTGCGTTGGGCGTGTTGACCGCCGATTGCCAGCCGGTGCTGTTCTGCGACGCCCATG
>JANNNF010000153.1:0-2233 GCA_031398405.1 Rhodobacterales bacterium
TCGATCTCGCAATCGGTATCGAACCGGATGCAGGCTGACCTGCTGGACCATATCCTGACCCTGGACGGCAGCTTTTTTCAGGCGCACCCGCCGGGGTCACTGATTGAACGCGTGCAGGGCGACAGCATTGCCGTGCAGGGAATATGGATTTCGCTGATTTCAGGCATAGGACGTGACGGTGTGGCGCTGATCGGGTTGATGGCGGTGGCGCTGTCGATTGATCCCCGCTGGACGCTGGCCGCCCTTATTGGCGCGCCCCTGCTGATCCTGCCCACGGCCATTCTGCAACGCTATTTGCGCCGCAAGGCCAAGCAGTTGCGCGATCAGGCAGGTCTGCGCACCACCCGGCTGGATGAAATTTTTCATGGCATTCAGGCTGTCAAGCTGAACGGGATGGAGGCGTATCAAAGCACCCGTTTTCGCCGCATCCTCGACCGTATCCGCACAGCCGAGATCAAGGCAACGGCGGGCCGCGCGATGATGCCGTCGCTGGTGGATGTGGTCACGGGCCTTGGGTTCTTCGCCGTCCTGATGCTGGGGGGCCGCGAGGTTGCCGAAGGCGAACGCACGACGGGCGAATTCATGGCATTCTTTTCCGCGATGACCCTGACGTTTCAACCGATCCGCCGCATTGGCGAAATGGCGGGCCTGTGGCAAACCGCCGCCGCCAGTCTTGAGCGGATCGTGGAGCTGTTTGCAACGCAAGCGCGGACGCAGCGGCTGTCGGTCAGCCGGGTGCCGCCGCCAACTGGGGCACCTGCGTTGCAGTTTGAGGCCGTGACCTTTGCCTATGGTGACATGGCTGTGTTGAACGGCCTGAGCTTTACGGCCGAGGCGGGGCACATGACCGCACTGGTCGGCCCGTCTGGTGCGGGCAAGACCACGATTTTCCATCTGCTGACCGGTTTGGTTGATCCGGCTACAGGCACTATTAGCGCAGGCGGGGTGCCGCTGACCCAGCTGTCGCTGGCAGACCAGCGTGCACTTTTTGCCAGCGTCACACAGGATTCCGCGCTGTTTGACGAAACATTGCGCGAGAATCTGATGCTGGGGCAGCAAATCTCGCAGACCCGACTGGAGGAAGCCCTGTTTGCTGCCCATGCTACGGGGTTTGTGGCCGCCCTGCCCCACGGTATTGACACCCCCGCAGGCCCGCGTGGATCGGCCCTGTCCGGCGGGCAGCGCCAACGGATTGCCATTGCCCGTGCCTTGCTGCGCGAGGCCCCGGTGCTGCTGCTGGACGAGGCCACGTCGGCACTGGACGCACAATCCGAGGCGACGGTATCAGAGGCGCTGAGTGCCTTTGGCGCGGGCCGCACGACGCTGGTGATCGCGCATCGGCTGGCGACGGTGCGGGACGCGCACAAGATCGTTGTGATCGACAAGGGCCGGGTGGTCGAAGAGGGCAGCCATGCAGTTCTGCTGGCGCAAGGCGGCCTGTATGCGCGCCTGTATGAGTTGCAGTTCCGGGAGTGATCACCCTTGGCACTGGCGGACCGATAGGCAATATTGCCCATCCGTCGAACCCAAGGAGCTGCGATGCAAGGCGAAGCCTCCCCTGACCGCGTGTTGTGGGCCGTCACTGGCCCCGATGCGCTGACCTTTTTGCAAGGACTGGTGTCAAATGATGTGCGCCCTCTGGCGGCAGGTCCGGGCCTGATCTGGGCCGCACTGTTGACTCCGCAGGGAAAGTATCTGGCGGATTTCTTTGTCGCCCGTGCAGCAGATACCGCCCCTGACACCTACCTTATTGACATTGCCGCCCCCTTGGCCGACGCCACCCTGCGCCGCCTGACCATGTACCGCCTGCGCGCGAAAGTGACGCTGGCCCCCTGCCTCCTGCATGTGCAGCGCGGGCTTGGGGACGGGCCTGTCGGCGCCCTGCCCGACCCACGCCACCCTGCTTTGGGTTGGCGCAGCTACACCGATGTGGCTGGTGGCGATGCGACGATCGACTGGACTGCAATCCGGGTCGCGCATTGCATCCCGGAAAGCGGCATCGAGCTTATCCCAGATGACAGCTATCTGCTGGAAACCGGGTTCGAACGGCTGCACGGCGTCGATTTCCGCAAGGGCTGCTATGTGGGGCAGGAAGTCACCGCCCGGATGAAGCACAAGACCGAACTGCGCAAAGGGCTGGTGCGGGTGGCGATTGATGGCACAGCCCCAGTGGGTACCGAGGTGCGCGCCGGTGACAAGGTTGTGGGGCGGCTGTTCAGCCAGTCTGGTGGCC
>JANNNF010000180.1:0-3729 GCA_031398405.1 Rhodobacterales bacterium
CCGCGCCGAATAGGCCCGCACGACACCTGCCAGGGAATTGCGGTCGGTGATGGCGATGGCAGCAAGTCCCAGCTCGGCCGCACGGGTGACCAGTTCCTCTGGATGCGAGGCCCCGGTCAGGAACGTGAAATTTGAGGTGACACAGAGCTCTGCATATCCAGTCATGCGAACTCGCCCTGCACATACCAGTTTGACGTGCCGGGGGACCATCCTTGGGCTTGTGGTGTCACGAAAAGCCACAGACGCGGGCCTTCCTGGGTCTCGATGTGCCAGTAGTCGCGCAGGCCAGACCGCCAGGCCGGATCATCGAACCACCACTCTGGCGTGATCCGCTCCGGCCCGGTGGCACGCAGGGTGATAAATCGCATTCGACGCCAGCGGAAACTGGCGGGCGGTGTGCCTGAGACGGCTGTCGCGGGTTCGGGGGGGAACAGGGTGATTGGCCGCTCGGACCCTGAGCGCGGTGGGGTGGCTTCTGCGCAGGTGTAGGCGGCAGGGGCGAGCAGGAAGCTGCGCTCGGGGATCAGGCTGGCCGCAGGCAACAGCCGCTGCACCCGGTCAAAGCCGATGCGATTGCCGACTGAGGATAAAAGGTCGGCCAGCGCATCATCGTGGCGAACCGTTGGGCCGCCCCCGATCTGTTCTGGTGCAAGGCTTTCCGTCAAGGGGGCCGAGAGGCGCAGCGCGTCGATGCCAAAGCCGGAATCGATCTCATCCACGCCCTTGGCAAACAGGGCCGCGATGCGAACCGGGTCACGCATCGGGCGGGCGAGGCCGATCTCGACCACGGCCGTCCCGCGATCTACCCGGCGCAGTTCCAGCCGGACCCGGCGCGCGCCCCGATGGGTTGCCGCGAGCTTGATACAAAGCCGATCCAGAAGACGCACAAGGCCCGCCATAACATCTGACTGCAACCCGATCGGCTCTGGCAGTGTCATCCGCACCCCGAAATGTGGTGCCTCTGGCTCTGCGGCCACCGGTTCCGCCTGCGCCCCGAGCGCCTGATCCAACCGCAGCACCAGCCCTTGGCCAAACCTGCGGGCCAAGGGCGCGCGGGGCAGGGTGATAAGATCGGCAATCCGGGCAATCCCCATGCGGGCAAGGCCATCGGCGGTCTCGCCATCAACGCGCAGGGCTGTGACTGGCAATGGCCCGATGCCCTCCACCAGCCGCCCGTCTGCGATGATGCCGCCCCCATGCCGGGCAATCGCATGCGCCGCGCCACGGGTTCCGGCAATGGCACTGGCCGCGTGCAGTCCAGCCCGCTCCAGCCGGGCTTGCAAATCGTCGCGCAGGTCCGCCTCTCCACCAAACAGGTGAGGCACGCCAGAGATATCGGCCATCAGCCCATCGACGCCGTCGGTGGCCACCATCGGCGCATAGCGCCCTGCCCAACGACGCAAGCTGGCCAGCGCTGTGGCCTCGCGCGCAAGGTCTGCCGGGCGGGTGGCAAGGTCGGGGCAAATGGCGCGGGCATCGGCAAGGGCCATGCCGCGTGTCAGGCCCCGTTCAGAGGCTGCCTGATTAAGACAATGCAGATGATCCGCCTTTCCCGACCGGTGGGTCAGCGCAAACGCGCCCTCAACGGGGCGCACCCGCAAGCTCGTGTCGCTCGCGAGCCTCGGAAACCATATGGAAAGCAGTCGTCGCGCCATTCCAGTTCAAAATCCAATATCCAGATGTTCCCTTTTTGTTCTTAATAAGGGACCACTGATGCAGAGTCGAGGCCGCAGCAAGGCCTGCGCGCGGTTCGCAGGTCCAGCGCGTCTCGGTGGCATTGCTGCCTGCATCCTGACGGATCAGCATCAGGCCGGTCGTGTCGCCTGCTTCGGCCGCGAGTTGCAGGCGGCGGCCAACGGTCAGTGACAGGGGGTCAGATGGTTCTGCGATCACCAGACTTACGGGTGCTGCGCGCAATGCCTCTTCGGCACACCACAGAAGATCGGTCTCGCCAACCGGGCGCAGCAGGTGCAATCGCTCGCCCACACTCTGCGGCAGGCCACGCAGCATCGGCAATTCGGGCACATGGGCGGGCAAAATCCAAATCAGCGGGCCAGGGTGGCGCGCCGCTTGAAACAGCGCAAAGGCGCGGCGACCGCGCCCATCAGCCTCATGAACGCGGCGGGGACGCAGGGTGAAAGGATCGGCGGGGTTGGCCGCATGGCCAAGATCAGTCCGCATCTTCACTCACACCTTTCTCAATGCTCTGTTGTTAGCAACCACCCGCTTTTCGATTCTATATGTTCACGGTATGTTCACGATATTACGGGAAGGTTCAGCCGTTGGTCAACAGCACCAAGGCGCAACGACGCGAAGGGGGGCTTTGGTCATTGACGTTGTGCCTAAGGGTCCGTCTTCTGACGACCTGTTTGGCCGTCCGGCATCATGACGGGGCAGGATCAGGGACCGATAGGCAGGACGCAGCCTTGGCCCACACCCATCCAGGTGCGGCAGGCGTTCCCCATCTTGTGAACGTCGTTGCATGTCCGTCCGACCTGATGGGTCAGGGGGCGATGGAGCCCGCATCCTCGCGCATGCCCTCCGCCACAATCTGCAGCATCCCGTCCGCCAAGGGACGTTGCAGCCGCAGCGCGTCGGCCACAGGTGCTGTCAGCCACAGCCGCCATTCCGCGGGTTTGGTCAGGATGACCGGCATTGCTTTGGGGTGAACCGGCGCCACGACGTGGTTGGGAGGACAGGTCAAGAAGCCGAACAATTCAGCCGTGACTTCGCCCTCTTTCAGCTTTCGCACAGAGGTCCATTCGGTGTGGATCCCCGCAAAGAAAGCCAGCGGTCGATCCTCGCCAAGCGCGAACCAGACCGGATGGTTGCGAGGAGCGCCGGGGCGGCTGTCGATCTCGGAAAAGCTGGTGAACGGCACGAGGCAACGGTTTTGCGCCCCAAGCCAGCGCCGCCAATGCGGCGAGGCAACATTGCGAATATTGGTTACACCGGGGTCGGTGCGCTTGCCTGCCAGAAACACCTGCGGCGTGGGCATGCCCCAGCGGGCTCTGGTCAGCTGCCAGCCACCGTTTGTGCCATGCCGGATGATCGGGGCAGCATAGTCGGGGAAAATGCCGGCCATCGGTGGCAGGTTGCCGGTCAGATCCTCGAACGCCTCGTCATCCTCAACCATGTCATCAAAGACATGCCGCATCGCGTCTTGGGATTTGGTCTGGGAATATAGATTGCACATCGGCAGGTCCGGGTGTTGCGGGGGAAAGGAAGCAGCAGTGTAGCCCGGCTATTCAAGATTTAGAACGATATTGCGCACAGGGCTTGTCAGCATAGGCCAGGGATCGTCAAGCCGACCCCCTGCATTAGCGTCCGACGCCACGACTTTGCTTATTTGTAGACGGCGCGCCTGTCGCCGAACTGTCGCACGCGGCGGCGCCAGGCGCGGTAGCTGCCGGGGGTCAGATGGGTGCGCATCAGGGCTTTGACCTGATCTGGTGACAGACCGTGCAGGCTGCGGATCTGGGCAAAGCTGATGTGATCGCTAAGCGCCATCTCGATGATCTCGCTTATCGCAGCAGCATCCTGCGTCGCGGGGTCTGTCATGCCACGTCCGGCTTGCGCGCCGTTCCCATGTACAGGATCGCAGTCAGAGGCAGGGGGCCAAAGGTCAGATCGCCGCGGCGGTTGATCCCGCGCGGGCCAAGGCCAGTGATCGGCCCGGGCACTAGACCGGCCCCGTGCAAGGCGCTGCGCAACTCGTGCGGTTTTATG
>JANNNF010000240.1:0-4282 GCA_031398405.1 Rhodobacterales bacterium
GCCCCCGTCACCCGAATGCAAGTGGTGGGCAACCCCGAGGCTCAAGTGCCGGTATTTGCCCGGATGCAGGCGGTGATTGACCACGCCGAAGGGCGAGTTGTGCAGATGCAATCAGTCGAGCGATTTGCATTCTACGCCGCCGCGAAGCAGGCGTTTGCGGTGATCCGCACGGCTGACGCCGGGCCTTATGGATGTTTCATCCTGAAAAAAGGTATCATCACCTTGACAGACCCCTGATACGATAAAGCCAAAAGAACGAGGATGCGATGACCCAAGCAACGCGGATGTGGATCAAACGCGATCTCAGCTTTACCGAGCTGGGCTTTGGCGCGGCGCCGATTGGCAACCTGTACCGCGCGATTTCAGATACGGACGCGCGCGGGATTCTGGACAGAGCTTGGGCGGCGGGCGTTCGGTATTATGACACCGCACCGCTGTATGGCTTGGGCCTGTCAGAAACCCGGCTGAACCCGTTTTTGCGCGGCAAGGATCGGGATTCCTACGTGCTGTCATCGAAAATCGGGCGGCTTTTCCGGGCCACGACGCCGGTCAAACGCGACGGGCTCGACAAATGGTTCGATGTGCCGTCGCGCAACGAGGTCTACGACTACAGCTATGACGCCGTGATGCGCAGCCTGGAATTTTCGCTGGAACGCCTTGGGGTTGACCGGATCGACATCTTGTATGCGCACGATCTGGACGTATTCACCCATGGCAGCAAAGAGGCGATGCAAGCGCGGCTGGAGGAATTTCTGGGTGGCGGCTACCGCGCCCTTCTGACCCTGCGCGACCAAGGTGTCATCCGAGCCTTTGGTGCCGGCGTGAACGAATGGCAACCCTGCCAATGGCTGATGGACCGGGGCGATTTCGACATTTTCCTGCTGGCCGGGCGCTACACTTTGTTGGAGCAAGACAGCCTTGGTTTCATGAACGCCGCTGCTGCGAAAGGCGTGGGGGTGGTGATCGGCGGGCCGTATAATTCAGGCGTGCTGGCCACCGGTCCACGCCCCGGCGCGATGTATAATTACGATTTTGCCCCCGATTGGGTGCTGGCAAAAGTCGCGCAATTGCAGGCGGTCTGTGCGGCGCATGGCGTGCGGCTGGTCGACGCGGCTTACCGCTTTCCGCTGCTGCACCCAAGCGTGGTGTCGGTGATCCCGGGTGGGCAAGGCGTAATCGAGATGGACAGCAATATCGCCGCAGCATCGGCGCTGGTGCCGAATGCGCTGTGGGCGGAATTGAAGGCCAAAGGGTTGATCCATCCGGACGCGCCAGTGATCTGAACAGGCGGCGCAATGGATATTTGGGCCAAAGTGAATGCTAATGCGGGTCAAACAAGTCCGGACGGTCACGCTCCAGCGGTTCCAGATAGGTCAGGAGTTGGCTCAGATGCGCTTTGACCGCCGCCCGGGCGGCGACCGGGTCTCGAGCTTCCAACGCGGACCGAATATCGCGATGTTCGGCCAGCGTCGCCGCCACCCGCCCGGGCACCGGCAGGATCAACTGCCGCGCGCGGTGGACATGCAGCCAAGCCGTTTGCGACACCTGTGCGAGTTTGCGAAAGCCGCTGAACGACAGCAGCAGCTCGTGCATTTCGGCGTCCATCGCGTAAAAGCCTTGAATATCACCATCGGCCAGCAAAGCCGCCTGCACCGTCAGATTGCGGCGCAGCTGGGTCAGCTGTTCAGGCGTGATATCGGTTGAGACCCGCTCAATCGCCGCCAGTTCAATCGCCTCGCGCAGAAATGCGCCCTCGCGGATTTCCTCCATTGAGAATCGCGCCACAAACGTACCCGCCTGCGGGATCACATCGACAAGCCCCTCGCCCGCCAACCGTGCGACGGCATCTGCGACCGGGCTGCGCGAGACGCCAAGTGCTGCGCAAATCTCAGGCTTGCGCAAAATCTCACCGGGCGCGTAGCCAAGCGACAGGATCGCGTGGCGCAGCGTCTGAAAAACGCGCTGGCCCAAAGAGCCTTCAAAACGATCAAGTGGCAACAGGCGGGATGCGCCAGAGACTTCTTGTGATACGGGCTCGGCTGGCTGTAACATGCTAACATGTTAGAGATCAGCCCGCCTCTGTCAAGGCAGGCAGCGCCTTGAAAGGGATACTCATGGCAGAAGGCATCATCCGCCTCCACCCAAGCGATACTGTGGTCATTGCACTGGCCGATCTGCGGGCAGAGGCGCATCCGGACGGGTTGGATGTGGCGCTGCCGGGGCCCGTGCCGCGCGGCCATAAGATCGCGGCGGGGCCGATTGCCAAGGGCACCCCGGTGATCCGCTATGGCCAGATTATCGGGCAAGCGACAGCGGATATCCCGGCGGGCGGGCACGTGCATAGCCACAATCTGGGGATGGGCCCACATACGGCGGATTACGCCATCGGTCAGGATTGCCGCGCCCTGCCCCCGTTGGTCCCGCGCACCTTCATGGGATATGCGCGGCCTGACGGGTCGGTCGGCACGCGGAACTATCTGGGAATTTTGACATCCGTGAACTGCTCCGGCTCTGTCGCCCGCTTCATCGCCGAAGCCGCCGAGCGTGACCCGACCATCATGAACGGCATCGACGGCGTGGTGCCGATTGTGCATGGCACGGGCTGCGGAATGTCGGGGGTGAATGAGGGCTACGACACCCTGATGCGCACCCTTAAGGGCTACGCGCGCAACGCCAATTTTGGTGGTATCCTGCTGGTAGGCCTGGGGTGCGAGGTGATGCAGGTGCCTGACCTTGTGGGCCAGGGCCGCCTGCGCCCTGATGGAAATTTCCGCTACATGACGATCCAACAAACCGGTGGTACACGGGCAACGATAGAGGCCGGCCTGCGGGTCTTGCGCGATATGGCCGTGGTAGCTCGGCAGGTGGTGCGCACGCCTGCCCCGGTGTCAAAGCTGATAGTGGGGCTGCAATGCGGCGGGTCAGACGGCTATTCCGGCATCACTGCCAACCCTGCTTTGGGGGCTGCGTCCGATATGCTGGTTCAGATGGGCGGGACCACGATCCTGTCGGAAACTCCAGAGATTTACGGTGCCGAACATCTGCTGACGCGGCGGGCGGTCAATCAGGCTGTGGGAGAGAGGCTGATCGAGCGTATCCGCTGGTGGGAAGATTACACCGCCCGCAACGGCGGCGAGATGGACAACAACCCCTCTCCGGGAAACAAAAAGGGCGGGCTGACCACCATTTTGGAAAAGTCGCTTGGCGCAGTTGCCAAAGGCGGCACCGCGCCGCTTTCCGGTGTCTACAAATTTGCGGAGCCGATCCTGACCCCCGGTTTTGTTTATATGGACAGCCCGGGCTATGACCCCTGTTCGGTCACAGGCCAGATCGCATCGGGGGCCACCCTCATCGTGTTCACCACAGGCCGGGGATCGGTTTCCGGCTACAAACCCAGCCCATGCATCAAGCTGGCCACCAATACCGAGATGTATACGCGCATGGCCGAGGATATGGATGTGAACTGCGGCGATATTATTGACGGTGTGAGCATCACCGCGAAAGGCGCTGAGATAGTTGAGAAAATCATCGAGGTAGCGTCGGGTGGCAAGAGCCTTTCGGAGGCATTGGGTTTTGGCGGGTCGGAGTTTGTGCCTTGGCAGATTGGCGCTGTGATGTGAGGGCGAATTGGGGGCCAGCCCCCAAACCCCCGGGATACTTGCAGACAGAAAATATCAGGAGGCGCGCAGGCGAAAGCGTTGAATTTTGCCAGTCTGGGTTTTTGGCAGCGCATCAGTGAAGATGACGCTTCGGGGATATTTGTAGGGCGCGATCACGGATTTGACGTGATCTTGCAATGACTTGACCATTGTGGCATCTGGCGTGTGCCCCGCGACAAGCACCACGTGCGCCTGCACGATCTGCCCCCGTTCCGCGTCGGCCAATCCGATCACCGCACACTCGGTCACAGCGGGGTGTGACAGCAACGCCGCCTCTACCTCTGGCCCGGCAATGTTGTAACCGGCGGAGATGATCATATCGTCGGAGCGCGCCGCAAAGTGGAAACGCCCCGCCTCGTCTTGCCAGAAACTGTCGCCGGTCAGGTTCCAGCCATTCTGCACATACTTGCCTTGCCGCGCATCGGCCATGTAGCGGCAGCCCGTTGGCCCCCGCACCGCCAGCCGTCCGACCTCGCCGCGCGGCAGTTCCGCGCCTGCATTATCCACGACCCGAGCCTCATAGCCCGTGACCGGACGGCCCGTGCAGCCTGGGGCGTGGTCGTCAAAGCGGTTGGACATGAAGATATGCAGCATCTCGGTCGCCCCAATGCCGTCCAGCATCG
>JANNNF010000248.1:0-4149 GCA_031398405.1 Rhodobacterales bacterium
GCGCGCCCGGGTGATCCCGGCCAGAAAGGTGCCATTGGAAACCGGAGTGAACACCACGCCATCCTTCACCAGAAACACATTGGCGGTGGCACTTTCGGCAAGGTTTCCCAGGGCATCAGCGACCAATGCATTGCCGAAGCCTTTGGATTGCGCCTCGACCAACATGCGGGCGTTGTTGGGATACAGGCAACCTGCCTTGGCGTTGCAGACGTTATCCTCCAACACCGGGCGGCGAAATCTGGTGCGGGTGGCGGTGGTGGCGAAATCGGCGGCGGGCATCGCGACTTCCTCAAGGCAGATCGCAAAGCCGGTGGCACCCACCATAGGGGCCACGCCCAGATCTGACCCGTGCAAGGCCCAATACATCGGACGGATGTAGACCGATTGATCGGGGCTGTAGGATTGCAGCCCTTCGCGGATGATGGCGGCCATATCCTCGGGCGCGCAGGTGGGGGTGATCAGCAAAGCCTCGGCTGACTGATTCACGCGGGCGCAGTGGGCATCCAGATCGGGGCAGACGCCGTCAAACCAGCGCGCGCCATCAAAGACGGACGAGCCCTGCCACATCCCATGATCTGCCGCCCGCATCACCGGAATATCGCCGTCATGCCAGCGACCGTCAAAGAAGGTGCGGATATTTTTGCCGAACGCCATGTGGTTTCCCCGTCTGTTGCGGTGCAAAGGTAATCTGCCCGTGGCGGCAGGTGCAAGGGCGGCTGACCGCGGCGGGCGCTTGTTGGCCCAATGGGCCACCTGCGCGCCTTGGCCCGGACGAGCCAGGACAGGTCAAGGCGTTGAAAAGCCGAA
This sequence comes from Rhodobacterales bacterium, assembly GCA_031398405.1. Taxonomy (GTDB): domain Bacteria; phylum Pseudomonadota; class Alphaproteobacteria; order Rhodobacterales; family Rhodobacteraceae; genus JANNNF01. The sequence goes on from JANNNF010000248.1 coordinate 808, forward strand.
GGGAAGACGCCTGAAGCAAGCTGGAAAGACATCAATGTAGCATGGATATTTGCGCCAAAGTGAAACGGGCGGATGTATGCTTGGTGCTAGTCCGCTTCGGCCAGCAGGGCGTTCAGATCAAGCCTGCCAGTGGTCATCGACAAGGTGCCATCGGGCGCGCGGGGCCAGTCAGCCTCGGGTCGGTCGCGGTAAAGTTCGACGCCATTGCCATCAGGGTCGTCCAGATAGATCGCCTCGGACACACCATGATCTGACGCGCCGGTCAGGGGGTAATTGACGGCGATCAGGGCTTTGAGCACGTTGGCCAGTGCCTTTCGGTCGGGGAACAGAAACGCGCTGTGATAGAGCCCGGTGCTGCCTGGGGCAGGCGGTTTGCCGCCCTTGCTGTCCCAGGTGTTCAGGCCGATGTGATGATGGTAGCCGCCCGCCGAAAGGAAAGCCGCCTGCGTGCCGTAGCGCTGCGTCAGGCCAAACCCGAGAATGCCGGAATAAAATGCAATGGCGCGGTCGAGGTCTGCGACCTTGAGATGCACATGGCCGACGCGGGTGTCGGGGTGAATGTCGGGCATCAATGGCTCCTGTCGATTGAACGTTGTGGGGCCAATATAGCAACGGAGGGCTGCAGGCCCTATGGCCGTCTGCGCACAGGGTCTGTTCGGGATGGCGGGAAAAGACCCCCTGCGCCATTTGGCACAGGGGGCAAAGGGCGGGGGCCGCGCCGGGCAGGGGTTGTCCGGGGTGGCAGGGAAGAAGGGGACAGTCCCGCCCATACCAACGAGATCTATGTAGGAGGCAAAAGATTCAAAGGTGTGACAGTGGAATACCTCTCTTAAAGCATTGATCGTGCAGGACTGCCCCGCGATGGTTGGCCATGGGTTTGCCCGTTGTGCCGAATCGGGGTCACATTTGGCGGCGTAGCGCACGCATCAGGATGGATTGGATCACGCCGCCAAGCAGCGCCGTAAGGCTCGCCAGCAGCGCGGCAAGGCCAGCGGTCAGCGCCAGTGCGACATTTGACAGCCGCGTGGTGGCGCGCAGCAGACGGACTTTGCCGAGCACCTCGGCCCGGGCCACCAACCGGGGCCCGAGAGCCTCGCCCGCGCGGGCAAGGCGGCGGGCATCGGCGGCATCGTCGATCAGCGGCAGCAGGTGCAGTGCGTCGGTGGCGCTAGTGGAGGCGCGGAGGCGGTTCAGGTCCGTGAGGGTGGCGGTCAGCGGGGCCAAAGCATCGGTGCGGATCAGGCGGGATAGATCCTCGGTTGACCGGGCTGCAGGCAGGGCGGCCCAATCCACCCCATGCCGGGCGGCATCCGTTGCCATCCCGGTCAGACGCGGCGAGACCAACCCCAGACGGCGGGCGAGTTTTACCGTACTGGCCCCAGCCTTGACCGCTGCTGAACTGCCGCCAGACGCAACGATTGCGGCGGTCGCCCCAAGGCCGATCAGCGACAGGGTCAGGTCGATCTTATCCACTTCGGCACCAGTCGAATATGCGACACCCGCGCGGGTGATGCCCGCAATATCGCCAATCGGAGTGAAGGCAACCGGGGCCTGACACATCAGCACATTTGACAGCCTGCAGGCAGCAGGGTCATAGGCGCAGGCGGCGCAGTCGCTGGCGGTGGCGGCTAGGCTGTGGTCGGCGTCATAAGCCGGGGCGTAGGTGTCGGGCAAGGCGACGGCACGTTCAGCGGACAGGGTGGCAAGCGCCTCGAGCGCCACCCAGTTGCGCGGGGTTTCAGCCAGCCGCGCGCTGATCAGGACGTTCAGCCGCTCGGGCGTGGCCTCACGCGCCATCATCCGGTCGGTGGTGGCAACGATCTGATCACCGGTGCGGTCGATGATCGGGCGCAAGGTCGGGTCGCGGGTGATCTGCACGCCAGACCACAACGATGCCCCAAGCGAGGCCACAAGGGCCACCGTCAGCAACAGCCGCGCCAGCCCTTTTACCAATATTTTCATCACACCTGCCGCGAGCGGATCATCCCCACGATGTCATAGACCTGTTCCAGTATAGGCCGCGCGATGGCGTCTGCGCGGGCGGCCCCTTCGCCAAGGATGCGGTCAATCTCGGCGGGGTCTTGCATCAACTGGGTCATCTTGGTGGTGATCGGCGACAGCTTTGCCACCGCCAGATCTGCCAGCGCGGGCTTGAAGGTGCCGAACTGCGCACCTGCATATTCCGCGATCACCGCCGCAGGCGTCATATCGGCAAGCGCTGCGTAGACGTTGATCAGGTTGCGCGCATCGGGGCGGTCTTTCAGACCATCAAGATTGTCGGGCAGGGGTTCGGCGTCGGTCTTGGCCTTGCGGAACTTCTTGGCGATGGTGTCGGCGTCGTCGGTCAGATTGATGCGGGATTGGTCAGAGGGGTCAGATTTCGACATCTTCTTGGTGCCATCGCGCAGGCTCATCACGCGGGTCGCAGCCCCTTCGATCACTGGTTCGGTAATGGGAAAGAAGTTGACCTTGTAGTCGTGGTTGAACTTGGCGGCGATATCCCGGGTGAGTTCAAGATGCTGTTTCTGATCATCCCCTACCGGGACATGCGTGGCTTTATAAGCCAAAATGTCGGCGGCCATGAGTGAGGGGTAGGCCAGCAAGCCAAGGCTGGAGTTTTCCGAATTTGATCCCGCTTTGTCCTTGAACTGGGTCATGCGGAACATCCAGCCGATGCGGGCGATGCAGTTGAACACCCAAGCCAACTCAGCATGAGCGGACACCTGAGACTGGTTGAACAGGATCGACCGTGCCGGATCAATGCCCGCCGCGATAAAGCCCGCGGCAGCCTCTCGCGTCTGCTGGCGCAGTTTCGCGGGGTCCTGCCAGACAGTGATCGCATGCATATCGACCAGACAATAGATTGTCTCGATGCCCTCATCTTGGCTGATCACAAAGCGCTTCAGCGCGCCAAGGTAATTGCCAAGGGTCAGTCCGCCTGACGGCTGGATGCCCGAGAAAATGCGGGTCGGGAAGGTCTGAGGCGTTTGGACCGGCTCGGACATTGGATACTCCATCTGGAAACTGCTGCGTGTTCCGCGTATCGGATGGGGCAGGGTGCGTCAATCGCGCCCCCTTTCGGAGAGTGTCATGTCCCTAGATCACAACGCCCCGCCCCTGAACCCCCTGCCGCCCGTGGTCTGGCTGCTGGCGCTGCCGGTTATTGCGATGGAACTGGTGCTTAATCTGGGGGGCGCGGGTCTGATCGGAGGGCCGGGGGCGGTCGGCTGGCGGCTGCAGGCGATGGAGCGGTTTGCCTTCGCGCCCGATATCATGCGCTATATGGTCGAAAACCACACCTATCCGCTGGACGCGTTGGTGCGGCTGATCAGCTATCCGCTG
>JANNNF010000159.1:0-1657 GCA_031398405.1 Rhodobacterales bacterium
TCAAGACCGGGGTGAAGATCCCGAACCTGATGAACACCATCCGCAACATGAGCGGGGGGCAGCGGCAATGCGTGGCCATCGCCCGCACCGCCGCTTTCAAATCCAAGCTGGTCATCATGGACGAACCGACCGCTGCATTGGGCGTGCAGGAAACCGCGCAGGTCGAAAACATCATCCGCACCCTTAAGGCGGCTGGAGAGCCGCTGATCCTTGTCAGCCACAACATGCGGCAGGTGTTCGATCTGGTGGACCGGATCGTGGTGTTCCGCCGTGGCCGGATCGTGGCCAACTTGCAAAAGGAAGACACCGACGGGCAGGACGTGGTGGCCTATATCACTGGCGCCAAGACTGGGGCCGAATTCGAAGGCGCGGCATGACCCGCCGAACGGATCAACGTTAATGACCCCGGGCGGACCCCGGAAAAGGAAGCATGATGACAGTGAACTTCGCCATCCTCGGGGCCGGTCGTATCGGCCAGGTCCATGCGCGCGCCGTTGCCGGAACGCCCGGTGCCAAACTGGTCGCCATCGCCGACCCGATGGCCACCGCCGCCGAGAAAGTCAGTCGCGCCTATGGCTGCGACATCCGCTCCATCGACGCGATCGAGGCCAGCGCCGATGTAGGTGCCGTGGTGATCTGCACCCCCACCGATACCCATGCCGACCTGATCGAGCGGTTCGCCCGCGTAGGCAAGGCGGTGTTCTGCGAAAAGCCGGTTGATCTGTCGCTGGCCCGCGTGGCGGCCTGCCTGAAAGTGGTCGCGACGGAAAAGGCCACGCTGATGGTCGGCTTCAACCGCCGCTTCGACCCTGATTTCATGGCGGTGAAGGCCGCCATCGACGCGGGGCGCATCGGTTCGGTCGAAATGGTGACGATCATCAGCCGCGATCCCGGCGCGCCGCCCGCCGACTACATCACGCGGTCCGGTGGGATTTTCCGCGACATGACCATCCATGATTTCGACATGGCGCGCTGGCTGCTGGGCGAAGAGGTGGAAACCGTTCAGGCCGCCGCCTCGGTTCTGACCGATCCCGCAATCGGCGCATTGGGCGATTTCGACAGCGTCAACGTGATCTTGCGCACCGCGTCGGGGCGTCAGGCGATAATCTCGAACAGCCGCCGCGCGACCTATGGCTATGACCAGCGGATCGAGGTTCTGGGGTCCAAAGGCATGGTCGCGGCTGAGAACCAAGCCGAAAACCGGGTGACGTTGGCCGATGGCGATGGTTATCATTCCGCGCCGCTGCTGAACTTCTTCATGTCGCGCTACACCGCCGCATACGCCAACGAGATAGCGGCATTTGTTGCGGCGGTCCAACAAGGCAGACCGACGCCCACGACCGGGAAGGATGGTCTGCTGGCGCTGGCGCTGGCAGATGCAGCGCTGGTCTCGGTGGCGGAAGGGCGCACTGTTGCCGTGGCTACAGTTTTGAAAGGCTTTCAGCCCATAGCCGCTTCTTGATAACCTTGGGGCGTGCCCCCCAGTTTTGGTTGCTAGATTGGGCATTCACCTAGCCCAACGTCAGCTATCGCGAAATGCTGTGTCCGCCATGTCGCACCCGCGTCATCGGCTTCTCGCCCTTCACGTCGGTGCCATCGTCAACTGTCTGTCGGCCGTCGAGTCCGCTGCCCCCGAAGGACTTTCGTTTCGTGGCTT
>JANNNF010000264.1:0-2649 GCA_031398405.1 Rhodobacterales bacterium
GCCTTCGCCTTGCTCCGCACCATAGCCGCCACGGCATCAACGCGGGCCTTGACCAACTCTACCTCACGCCGGGCTGACACCAACGGGATCATGATTTCCGGCACCACTGGCGCCCCCCGGCGCGCGCTTTCAATCGTCGCCTCAAAGATCGCCTGCGCCTGCATATCGTATATCTCGGGCAGAACGACGCCAAGCCTGACCCCCCTCATGCCCAGCATCGGGTTTACCTCTGACAGCGCCTCGGCCCGCCGCGTCACTTCTGACAGCGGGCGGTCCAAAGCCTCGGCCAATTCCTTCAGGCCCTCACGGGTATGCGGTAGAAATTCATGCAATGGCGGATCGAAAAGCCGGATGCAGACCGGCAATCCCTGCATAATTTCAAATAGTTGCACAAAATCTTCGCGCTGCATCGGCAGCAACCGGGCCAAGGCCAAAGCGCGGTCCGGGGCGGTATCGGCAAAAATCATCTCGCGCATCACCACCAGTCGGTCTTCGTCAAAAAACATATGTTCGGTGCGGCACAGCCCAATTCCCTGCGCCTCAAACCGCCGGGCAGTCGCGGCATCTGCGGGCGTGTCGGCATTGGCCCGGATGCCGATGTCGCGCACCGCATCGGCCCAGCCCAACAGCTTGCGAAAACTGTCGTCCAGCGCCGGCGGCAGCATGTCAGCCGCCCCCACCATTGCCACCCCTGCGGTGCCGTCCAGCGTGATCACGTCGCCTTCGCGAAACACGCGCCCATCTGAGGCGGTGATCTTTTTATCCCGCCCATCCAGCCGCATATCCGACGCGCCGACCACGCAGGGCAGCCCCATGCCGCGCGCAATCACCGCCGCGTGGCTGGTCATGCCGCCTCGTTCGGTCAGCACGGCTACCGCCGAATGCATCCCACGAATATCCTCGGGCGCGGTTTCGCGCCGCACCAAAACGCAAGGCTCACCCTTGGCCGCAGACGCCTGCGCGGCAGCGGATGAGAACACCAACCGCCCCGTCGCAGCACCCGGACTGGCCGCAATCCCCTTGGCAAACACATCGCGCGGCAAGCGCGGATCAACCTGATGGTGGAGCAATTCCGACAGCGCGCGGGGTTCCACCCGCAAGACGGCTTCGGTCTGCGGGATAATGCCGTCATCGGCCAACGCCACTGCAATCCGCAACCCGGCCCGGCTGGACCGCGCCACCTTGACCGCATCCAGCACCGACAGGCGGCCATCCTCGACCGTAAACTCGATCTGCATTTCCTCGCGCAGTTTCACCCGGCATTTCGCGCCATGGGCGACCAGATCGGCGAACACCTCGGGGGCCAGATCTTCCAGCGAAGGGCCGCGCGCGTCGCGGGTCAGGTACAGCGCCTCGGTGGACCGCAGGGCATCGCGCCCCTGCGCCTGTCCCAGATAGCGCCCGGTGATCTGCGGTGCCCCCGTCACGGGGTCCACAAACTGCATAACGCCCGACCCGGAAATCCCCTGCCCGATGCCCTGTGCCATTTCTTGCACCACCAGCCCAAGGGCCGCATCCACCGGAGCGCCTTTGGCTTGGCGCAGAAGGCGGGCGGATGTACCCTCCCACGCGCGGGCCATGGATCGCAGCACTTCAGTCAGTTGCTGGGCGGCGCTTTCGGGGAAAGGCTCGTCGGTTTCAGCCTCATAGTGGCGCAGCACATCGCGCAAAGCCCCAGGGCCGGGCTTTACATCTTCGAACCCATCGGGGTCCAGTCGAGCCACATGTGTGGCGTATCCTTGCACAAATCGTAGGTAAAGCGCATCTGCCGCCGCCTGCCCATGGGTGTCACACAGCCGCGAATGGCGTTTGGCGTTCAGCCCGATGTTCAAAACAGTGCCTGGCCCGCCCCAATCTGGGTTGGCGGGGCTGGGGCGTACGGAGATCAGCGGCCCATCCCCAAAATACTCCAAAATTCCTGACGCATCAACGCCGTGGCCTTGGGCAATCGCGCGCACGGTGCTGGCGGGCAGCGCCACGGTCTTGGGCACCGGCAGTTCCAGCCGCACCAGCCGTTGCAGGCACTTTGCGCGCCAACCATGCACCGCAGTCGCGATGCGGGACGAGGGCGTGATTTCGGCAAATTCAGGAATCGGGTCGGGTTTCTGCACTGCGGCACCTTTTTGGACAGCCGCAGCTTACGCCGAATGATTCGCCAAGCAAGCGCTACATCGGGCGGATGTTACGCCCGCCGGCTGTATTTTTGGGCAGGTTAGCCCTCAATCTTGGTCAGATCGGCCACACCGCCGCAGATGGCGCGAATACGGTGCAACAGATTCAAGCGGTTACGGCGGACGATCGCATTGTCGCTGTTCACTTGCACAGCGGTGAAAAACGCATCGACAGGGTGTCGCAGGCTGGCCATCGCGGCCATTGCGGCGGCAAAATCTTCTTCCGCCATCGCGGGCGTGATCTTCGCTTCTGCGGCATCAAGGGCGGTGAACAGCGCGCGTTCCTCGTCGGTTTCGGCAAACTTGGGGTCCGCGCCGAAGGAGTATTCCACGCCGTCCTTGGTTTCCGCTTGGGTGAGGATGGTATTGGCGCGCTTGAAGCCTTGCAGCAGGTTCGGCCCGTCCTCGGTTTTCAGGAACGTCGCCAGCGCCTCGGCCCGTTTGACCAGCAGCGTCAGATCGTCATTGCCGGGCATGG
>JANNNF010000267.1:0-5015 GCA_031398405.1 Rhodobacterales bacterium
GGTGCCTCGCGCGCGATGATCACCGGCGGGTCGGAATCCATGCTGTGCTTCGGCGGCATCAAGGCGTGGGAAGGGTTGCGCGTCATGTCCAAAGATGCCTGTCGCCCGTTCAGCCTGACACGCAACGGCATGGTACAGGGCGAAGGTGCCGCGGTGTTTGTGTTTGAGGAATACGAACACGCAAAGGTGCGTGGTGCACTGATCCTGGCTGAGGTGGCGGGCTTTGCGATGAGCTCGGACGCATCTGATATCGTGATGCCGTCCAAACAAGGGGCGGCGCGGGCCATTGCAGGCGCGCTGCGCGACGCGCGGATGGATGCGTCGGATGTGGGCTATATCAACGCGCACGGCACGGGCACGGCGGCCAATGACAAGACCGAAAGTGCTGCCGTGGCCGATGTGTTTGGGCCGCACGCCGACCGTCTGATGATCAGTTCGACCAAATCCATGCACGGCCACCTGATCGGCGGCACTGGAGCGGTAGAGTTGCTGGCCTGTATCATGGCGCTTAAAGACGGGGTGATTGCGCCCACCATCGGGTACGAGGAACCCGACCCGGAATGTGCGCTGGACGTAGTACCGAATGTCGCGCGGGATGCAAAGGTTGACTGCGTGCTGTCAAATGCCTTTGCCTTTGGCGGGCTGAATGCGGTACTGGCGTTGCGGCGGGTCTAGGTGGTTCATTTGTCGCAAGTGCAACGCGCTGGAAATGCGATACCTTTCACGCCATGGCCACTTGAGCCCGCCCGGCATAGGATCTAAATCATACTGATGTCGATCTGGAAGCACGCGAACCCCAAAACCTTCATGCACACCTCGGCCAAGGTCTTGCCTTGGGTGGGGGGAATTGCAGCGGTCTGCATGACCGTGGGCTTGGTCTGGGGGTTTTTCCTGACCCCTGATGATTACCGCCAAGGGTCCACAGTCAAGATCATATACCTGCATGTGCCCGCCGCAATGATGGCGATAAATGCTTGGGTGATGATGTTGATCACATCGTTGATCTGGCTTGTTCGCCGCCATCACGTGTCGGCGTTGGCGGCCAAAGCCGCCGCTCCTGTGGGGCTGACCTTTACCGCCATAGCGTTGATAACAGGGGCTTTATGGGGCCAGCCGATGTGGGGAACCTGGTGGGCGTGGGACCCGCGCCTGACCTCTTTTCTAATCCTGTCGCTGTTTTATCTGGGCTACATTGCCTTGTGGCAGGCGATTGAAGACCCCGACACCGCCGCCGATCTGACCGCCGTTTTGTGCATGGTGGGGTCGGTGTTTGCCTTGCTAAGCCGGTATGCGGTGAACTTTTGGAATCAAGGGTTGCATCAGGGGGCGTCCTTGTCACTGGACGAGAAAGAAAACGTGTCAGACGTGTTCTGGCAGCCCTTGGTGATCAGCATTGTAGGCTTTGTGTTTCTGTTTGTGACGCTGGTGCTGCTGCGCACCCGAACAGAGGTACGCAGCCGCCGGATGGCAGCACTTATGGCCCGCGAGCGGAGGGGATGATGCCGGAACTTGGCAAATACGCAGGTGCCGTATTGGGGTCTTATGCGGCGGGGTTCGTGCTGCTGGCACTCATCATCGGGTTGACCCTATGGCAGGGCGCGCGTGCCAAACGCGCGTTGAAAGACATGGAAGGCAGGGCAGGGCGCAATGACTTTTAGATGGCTGATGATCCTGCCCCCGGTGCTTTTTGCCGGCTTCGCCACCATGCTCTATGTCGGGATGCAGCGGCCCAACCCGGGCGATCTGCCGTCAACTTTCATAAACCAACCTGCGCCCGTGCTGCCGCTAACAGCGCTTGGTGACTTGCCGCTCTTGAAAGATGCCGACCTTCGTACCGGGCAGGTCACTGTGGTTAACGTCTGGGCGTCTTGGTGCCCGCCCTGCCGCGCCGAACACCCGGTTCTGAAGGCCATGGCCCAAAAAGGCGTCAGGGTTGCGGGCATCAATATCATGGATGATGACGCCAAGGCTCTGGAATACCTTGCCGATGAAGGCAACCCGTTCTTCGCTGTCGCCACCGACCCCAACGGCCGCAACCGGGTGGAATGGGGCGTCACCGCCCCGCCGGAAACCTTCATCATTCGCGGCGACGGCACCGTTGCGTTCAAGTTTGTAGGCCCGTTGGTTGGCACCGACTATGACGTGCGCTTTGTGCCCGCATTAGAGGCAGCACTGGCAGAGTAGCTACAGTTTCACCGCTTGCGACAGTTCTCGCATCAACCGCGCTTCCTCGGCGGCTTTGGGTTTGGACAGCCCCGCCAGCAGCAGATAGGCCACCGGCGTGATATACAGCGTTGCAACAGTCGCCAAGCCCAACCCGCCAACGATGATCCAGCCCAGCACTTCACGCGCCTCTGCACCGGCACCAAACGCAAAGACCAAGGGCAGGCCGCCCAGAACAGTCGCCACCATCGTCATCATGACCGGACGTAGACGGATGGTAGAGGCATCCTCGATCGCGTGGCGCACATCTGCCCCCTCATCGCGCAACTGGTTGGCAAATTCGACAATCAAGATGCCGTTCTTCGCCATGATCCCCACCAGCAGCACCAACCCGATCTGGCTGTAGACATTCATACTGCCCCCCGTTGCCACCATCGCAATCACTGCACACGCCAACCCCAATGGCACCGTCGCCATCACGATCACCGCCGACACAAAGCTTTCAAACTGTGCCGCCAGCACCAGAAACACGATCAGCACCGCAAATCCAAAGGTCACGAAAAGGCCCGATGAGGACTCGCCCAAGGTTGCGGCTTCGGCCAGCGGTACGATCCGTGCGCCAGACGGCAAGATATCTACCGCCAGCCTTTCAACCTCAATCAGCGCATCGCCGAGCGCGAAACCCGGGGTCAGACCGGCGGAGATCGGCACTGAGCGCATCTGCGTCTCACGCGTCAACTCAGGTGCTACCGCGCGTTCGGTCAGGGTCACGAAAGTGGAAATCGGCACCATCTGGCCATCGGTCGATTGCACGAAAATCCGCTCCAGATCGCCCGGATCATTCACCGGGTCGGATGTGGCGACCATTTTAATGTCATAGCTTGCGTCATTCAGGAACACCGACCCCACCGTGCTGCCATCCAGCACCGCCTGCAAGGCCTGCCCCAACCCGTCGATATCAACCCCCAGATCCGACGCCCGCGCGCGGTCCACCTCGATAAACAACTGCGGTTGCGTAGTGTCATACCCCAGCCGCACCTGCCCGAAGGCCTTGTTCTGTTCCATCGCCGTCACCAGCGCGCGCGAACTTTCGGCAAGACTAGTGTAATCATCGCCCCCTACCGCAAAGCTGAGACCATTGCCCGCCCCCCGGATGCCAAGCGAGTTTGACTGGATCACAAAGGCGCGCACCCCCACGATGCCGCCCAGACCTTTGTTGATCTCGGCCACCATCTCTTGTTGGCTGCGGTCCCGGTTGGCCCAGTCGGCAAGGCTTGCCACCACAAACCCCCGGTTGTCAGACCCGCCCATGCCGGTGATGGCAAATACGCTTTCCACCTCGCCGCTATCGCGGAACGGCTGCAACAGGGACTCAACCTCACGCATTTTGCTGTTGGTATAGTCCAGCGATACCCCTTGCGGGGTTTGCACATTTAACAAGATCAGTCCCCGGTCTTCGGGCGGTGTCAGTTCCTGCTTCAGCGTTGTGAACAACAGGCCCGCGGTCACCGCAAAGACGGCCGCCACCGCAAGCGCCACCATCGGCGCGTTCAGCGTGGCGCGCAAACTACGGGCGTAAAACCCGGCCAGTTTGCCCCCCAGCCATGCAAGGAACCCGCGTCCGGCCTTGTCATGGTCACCCTCGCGCAGCAAGCGGCTTGCCAGCACCGGGCACAGGGTCAGTGCGGTGATGGATGACAACAGCACCGATATTGCAAGGGTGAAGCCGAACTCGCGGAACAGCCCGCCCGTCTGGCCCGGCAAGAATGACAGCGGTATGAAAACGGCTGCCAGCGTGGTGGTGGTGGCGATAACGGCAAAGAACACCTGTTGCGTGCCCATCACGGCTGCGGCCCGCGCGCCCATGCCTTCGGATCTGCGCCGCACGATGTTTTCCAGCACGACAATGGCATCATCCACCACCATCCCCGTCGCCAGCACCAAGGCCAGCAGAGTCAGGATATTGATGGAGAACCCTGCCGCCCAGATCGCAGCCAGCGTGCCGATCAGCGACACGGGCATTGCCAGCGCCGGGATGAGCGTCGCGCGAATATCGCGCAAGAACAAATACATGATCACCGTCACGATCAGCACAGACAGCACAAGCGCAATTTCAACCTCATGAATAGCGCCGTTGATGAAGGTTGCGGTGTCGGACGTGATGAATATCTTCACATCAGGCGGCAACAGCGGTTGCACGTCAGCAATCACCTGCTGGACCGCGGCCGAGATTTCCAGCGTATTGCCCTGCGCCTGTCGGATAACGCCGACGCCGATGCCTGTTTCGCCGTTGGCCCGCAGAATAGAGGTTCCACTTTCCGGCCCCAAAGTCACCTTTGCAACATCACCCAGAATGACATTTGGGGCAACTTCCAGCGCCTCGAATTGTGTGGCGGTGGTCACGGCGGCGGTGGTGCGCACCAAAATACTCTGGCGGTCCGAACTTAGCGATCCTGCGGGCGCGTCAAACGCGACATTTGACAGCGTGTCGCGCAAATCGGCCAAAGTCAGCCCGCGAGAGGCCAGTTGCAACTGGTCAATGTCCACCAGAAACACCTGCTCGCGGTTGCCAAACAATTGCAGGTCGGCAACCCCGTCGGCGGCCAACAGGCGGTCCTCGATCATGTCCTCTACAATCGTGGTCAGATCCTGCGCCGACCGGGTTGCCGAAGTAACTGCAATGCGCAAAACGGCATCGGCATTGGCATCGGCCTTCACGATGCGCGGGTCGTCAATATCATCGGGCAGACTGTTAGAGATGCGCCCCACGGCATCGCGCAAATCGGATGCGGCCACGTCCAGGTTAACGTCGTCGCGAAACTCCACCGTCACCCGGCTGCTGCCGAAGCGGA